>JBAYCP010000067.1:0-5349 GCA_041668665.1 Bacilli bacterium
ACCGATGCCGAGCATAACATTACTTGGATCAACACCGCATTTGAGAAACTCTCTGGATATACCATGGAAGAACTTGTGGGGCATACCCCCAAAAAACTTAGTTCCGGGTTGCATGGACCGGGGTGGTATGAAATGCTGTGGGAGAAAGTTGCCGCCCATGGCGAATGGCAAGGTCAAATCTGGGATCGCACCAAAGACGGCGAAGTTCGAGCCCAGTGGTTACAAATTTTCCCGATTAAAAACAAAGAAAATATTATAAAAAACTATGTAGGGGTTTACAAAGACTTAAATGAAATGGATTCGGTAAATAAAAAGATGTTGTTACTCGTGGAGCAAGATCCCTTGACTTCTGTACATAATCGTATCTATTTTGTGGAAAAACTTGAGGAAACCATACGCACTACCAAACGATCCATCCCGGTGCTCTTTTTGGATATCAATGGGTTTAAATCCATCAATGATACCTATGGGCACGATGTTGGAGACCAAATTCTGATTGAGTTTGCGATGCGACTCAAGCGCGGATTTCGTGAAGGGGTAGTTGCACGGTATGGTGGTGATGAATTCATCGTATCCTTTACTCACGGGGTTACCAAACCTCACTTATCGAGGATGCTTGATGTCTTTAGCGAACATCTTTCGGCACCGTTTATCGTTCGAGGACGATCCTTTTCATTAACTTGTAGCATTGGCGTTGTTTGGTATCCCAATGATGCCGATACCATTGATACGTTATTGCGGCGAGCAGATCTCACCATGTATCAAGCCAAGCGTAGCCGACAGTTTGTTGCTTACTTCCAAGAATTACGTACCAAGGAGGAGTCCTAAATGAACACCCAAAAGAGTGTTGAAGCCTTGCAACAGCGGATTGATGAACTCGAACGCATGAATCATCAATTGCTCCAAGAACAAGCTCAAGAAGTGACGCTTGATTTTGCCTGGGCCGGGAATCTCGGCCACTGGTATTGGGACGTTGCGACCAATCATGTGACGTTTAATCCCTTAAAAGTCACGACATTGGGGTATGCACGAGAAGAACTACCCCCCATCGTTCCGTTTCAGTTTTTTACCGATCGCATCCATCCTGAGGATTTTGAACGCGCCATGCAAGCCATGCGTGACCACCTTTATCAAAAACAAGAAGTGTATGAAGTGGAATACCGTATTCAAACACGCGCAGGGGATTATCGATGGTATTATGACCGAGGCAAAGTGACACAACGGGATGCTCAAGGAAAACCCATGTTTGTTGCGGGCATCGTCTTTGATATTACCCATGCAAAAACGATGCAGCAGGAGTTGGAAGAAAAAAATCGCCAACTTGCAGCGTTGTCTCGAACCGATGAATTGACGGGGGTCATGAACCATCGAGCCTTGATGGAGTACTTGGAAGAGCATTTAGCTAAAGTCACCAACCAACGACCGTTAAGTCTTATTATGTTGGACTTGGATCATTTTAAACGAGTCAATGATGAGTATGGGCATTTGCGAGGGGACGCAGTCTTAAAAGAATTTGCGGCGCTTATTCAAGAGCAATCTCGTAATCATGCAGTTGTCGGGCGTTATGGTGGCGAGGAGTTTATGGTCATTGTACATGGGGAAATCGCTCAAGCCTATGCATTGGCGGAAACCTTGAAAGATGCTGTGGCTTCCCATGTGTTTGATGGCGACATTCGTATCACCTTAAGTGGAGGAGTCTACGAAGCCAAGCGTGTGAGTCTCGTGGAATTGGTTGAAGCTGCCGATGCCAAGATGTATGAAGCCAAACATGGTGGCCGTAATCAAATTCGCTAAGTCGATAACCTTGTTGATACGATTTCCGATTCCTTGCATTTACTTTCTAAGTGGGGTGTGTTACAATTCACGCAAGTCGTATACGTTTGATGATATGGATCAAATGTTTCTACGCTTTCCCCGTTATGGAGAGCTCTACGGCGCCAATTTTTAGAAGAATGCAAATTGCCTTTCATTCTTTTTTAAGTTGTTGCCCTTGGAAACAAGGGCTTTTTTTCAACAAGGAGGAAACCACCATGGATCTTACAACGCTCCCTACCGCGCTAACCTTCGATGATGTGCTCTTAGTGCCTCAACGTTCGGAAGTTATGCCCAGTCAAGTGTTGTTACAAACGCGGCTAACCACGAATATTCAATTGAATATTCCAATTGTTTCAGCTGCAATGGATACCGTCACCGAATATGAGATGGCCATTGCCATGGCTCGCGAAGGGGGCATGGGCTTTTTGCACAAAAACATGTCCATTGCTGAACAAGCTCGACAAGTGGATTTGGTGAAACGCAGTGAGGCCGGCATGATCATCGACCCCATCACCTTGTCCATTCATAGCACCACCAAAGAAGCCGAAGCCATCTTGCGTCAATATAAAATTAGTGGACTTCCCGTGGTAGATGATCAAAATACTTTGCTTGGGATTGTGACCAACCGCGATTTAAAATATTTAAAACTCGATGACACTCCCGTGAGCGAGGTTATGACCAAAGAGGGACTCATTACGGCTTCGGTAGGGACTACCTTGGAAGAAGCCAAAGAAATCTTGTGGCGCCATCGCATTGAAAAACTACCGATTGTCGATGAACACTACCAGCTCAAAGGGTTGATTACAAGCAAAGACATCGATAATGTCATGCATTTTCCTCATGCATGCAAAGATGATAAGGGACGGCTTCGTGTGGGTGCTGCCGTAGGGGTTAGTTCCGATACTTTGGAACGTGTTCGAGAACTCGTTCGAGCAGGAGTGGATGTCATTACGGTCGATTCCGCCCATGGGCATTCCAAAAACGTGATTGAGACGGTGAAGAAGATTCGTCGTGAATATCCACAACTTGAATTGATTGCAGGAAATATCGTTACCGCTGAAGCTGCCCAAGCATTGATTGCCGCCGGCGTGAATGCGTTAAAAGTTGGTATTGGGCCAGGAAGTATCTGTACCACTCGGATTGTAGCGGGGGTTGGGGTACCACAAATTAGCGCCATTGCTGAGGTAGCGCTCTATGCGAAAGCAAAAGGAATTCCTGTGATTGCGGATGGAGGAATCAAGTATTCCGGCGATATTGCGAAAGCCCTAGCGGCAGGTGCTGATACGGTGATGCTAGGCTCCTTGCTGGCAGGCTGTCGCGAATCGCCAGGAGAAGAAGTCATTTATCAAGGACGCCGTTTCAAAGTATATGTCGGGATGGGTTCCCTTGCTGCCATGCGACGTGGATCCAATGACCGATATTTCCAAAGCGCTGTGACCGAAGCCAAAAAACTCGTCCCAGAAGGTATTGAAGGGCGGGTTGCTTATAAAGGTGATACCAGCGATACCCTTTATCAATTATGTGGAGGGTTGCGCTCGGGCATGGGGTATTGTGGGACTCCTACCATTGCTGATTTGCAACAACACGCCAAGTTTGTACGCATTACGAATGCAGGGCTAAAAGAAAGTCATCCCCATGATATCGATATTACCCAAGAAGCGCCTAATTACACCAAACAGTGAGGTAACTTATGAACCATGAACGCATTGTCGTCCTTGATTTTGGGAGTCAATACAATCAATTGATTGCCCGCCGTATTCGTGAGCTCGGTGTATACAGTGAGTTGCTCCCTCACGATGTTTCATTCGAACAATTACAAGCCATGTCAGGTTTAAAGGGAATTATCTTAAGTGGTGGTCCAAATTCGGTTTATGAAGCCAAGGCTTTGCATGCCGATCCAAGAATCTTTGATTTAGGAGTTCCTATCCTTGGAATCTGTTATGGTATGCAATGGATGGCTCAACATTTTGGAGGGATCATTCAACCGTCTACCATTCGGGAATATGGTCGACAAACCATTGAAATTCAAACAAAAAGTCCACTTTTTTATGAACTCGAATCCACTCAAGAGGTATGGATGAGCCACGGAGATCAAGTTAGCACATGTCCCCCAGGATTTGAACAAGTGGCACGTTCGTTGCATTGTCCCATTGCGGCGATGCAAGCTCAAGAAAAAGGGTGGTATGGCGTTCAATTTCATCCCGAAGTACAACATACCGTCCATGGACAGACGATGCTTCGTCATTTTGTCTTGACGATTTGTCAATGCGAAGCAACATGGACCATGGCTCATTATAAAGACCAAATGATTGCTTCGATTCGTGAACAAGTAGGAACCAAGCGTGTCCTCATGGCCATCTCGGGTGGAGTAGATTCTAGTGTCGCGGCCGTGTTGCTGCATGAGGCTATTGGCGAACAACTTCATTGTCTTTTTATTGATCATGGTTTGCTTCGAGAAAATGAGGCGCAGCAAGTTCAAACCACCTTTCGTGATAAATTCTCCATTCATGTTCACGCGGTGGATGCTTCCACGCGCTTTTTGACCCAATTGGCAGGGGTTCGTGACCCTGAACAAAAGCGAAAAATCATTGGGAAAGAATTTGTTCATGTCTTTGAAGAAGAAGCAGCTCGACTTGGAACATTTACTTTCTTAGGCCAAGGGACTTTATATACGGATATCATTGAATCCGGTACCACCACCGCGCAGGTTATTAAGTCTCACCATAATGTGGGTGGTCTTCCCCAAGACATGACCTTGATTCCCATTGAACCTTTAAAACAGTTGTTTAAAGATGAAGTTCGTCGACTAGGGGAGACCTTGGGTATCCATCCAGAGCTCGTGTGGCGTCCTCCTTTTCCCGGACCAGGACTTGCGATACGTATTCTTGGTGAAGTGACACCAGAAGCGTTGCGTTTGGTCCGACAATCCGATCAAATTGTCCAAGCAGAAATCGCTCAAGCGGGTTTGCAACGTCAAGTATGGCAATACTTTACATTGTTGCCTAATTTACGTAGTGTAGGCGTAATGGGCGATCAACGCACCTATTCGCATACCATCGTGATTCGGGCGGTCACCAGTGTCGACGGAATGACTGCCGACTGGGCCAAAATACCTTTTGAGGTTTTGGAGCGGATGAGCCAACGCATCGTGAACGAAGTGCAAGGATGCAATCGGGTGGTGTATGATATTACGTCCAAACCACCTGCCACCATTGAGTGGGAATAGCAATCGAATCATTTCAGCAAACCCCGTTTTCCTAAAAGGAAATGGGGTTTTTTGGGATTTTCATTGCACAACGGCGACTTTCGCTTTACAATAATGGTAGAGAACCCCCAATTATTGCTTCCTCATCGGAGGTGAAGTTGCCCATGCGACGGTATCCTCTTTGGTTTAGTCTGTATGGTTTGTTGGTTTTATTTAGCATTCTGATCTTTTTTTGGTTGCCGGTCGAGCGGCGACTTCTTTATGCTATTTTAGCCGTTGTCTTGTTTGCGTTTTCGTTGTTTTTAATGATTCGCTCCCTCAAAAATGAA
>JBAYCP010000068.1:0-5312 GCA_041668665.1 Bacilli bacterium
ACGGGGAAAACCATTCATAATCGCTGTCATGTTTGTGGCGGTGGAGGTACAGAGAAGAAAAAAGTTACAGTAGAAGTTAAAATTCCTGCTGGTATAGCTTCGGGGCAACAACTTCGGGTTTCTGGAAAAGGATTCCGGGGAAGTAGTGGCGGTCCCAATGGCGATTTATACATAGAAATTATTGTTACTGAGCATCCTTTGTTTCGTAGAGACGGCCGTGATATTCATATCGAAGTCCCGATCTCTTTTGCAGATGCCGCTCTTGGATGCAAAATCGATGTTCCAACTGTTTACGGTGATGTCGAGTTAAATGTTCCAGAAGGTGTTCAAAGTGGGCAAATAATGCGACTTAAAAGCAAAGGATTAAAGGATATCCGTGGAAATGGCATGGGCGATCAGTTCGTACATATCGATGTAAAAACTCCGAACCGTATTTCTAAAGAGGAACGCGAATGTTATCAACGTCTTCGAGACTTAGAATCAAAGTCCAACAATTCAATTTTCGAAAAATTTAAACGCGCATTTCGTAAGAATTAAAAGTGTTATTCGTAACACTTTTAAAAACAATAAATTTGTTAGCATTATTATCGAGTGAGTGCTAAAAGGAGGAAAGACCATGAGCAACGAACAATATACTGAAAAGACTCAACAAGCACTTGTTCAAGCATATCAGTTGGCACAAGAAAGACAACATCCTCAAGTTGATGTTCCTCATCTGTTAAAAACTCTATTGAGTGAAGATGAGAGTTTTATCGTAAGAATATTGAATGAACTTGGTAAATCGATTTTGAATATGAGGTCTTGGATTGATCAAGCACTCAATTCAATCCCACAGGTTGTTACAAACCCTTCTGAATTAGTTGTCAGCCGTGACCTAAATAATCTATTGATTGCGGCGGATCGCATACGTAAGAGTTGGAACGATGAATTTATAAGTGTTGAGCATATTTTTATGGCTATTTTTGAAAATTCCAATCATTATGCAAAAGATATGATTGCATCTTTTTCGTTGCAGCGCGAAGATGTTAAGCAAGTGATACTGCGTTTGCGAGAAGGCAAACGTGTTGAAACAGCAAATCCAGAGGATCAATACGAAGTATTAAAGAAATATGGGAGAGATTTAGTAGAAGAAGTTCGACAAGGGAAATTAGATCCTATTATTGGGCGAGATGAAGAAATTCGCCGCGTGATACAAATTTTAAGTCGAAAAACTAAAAATAATCCAGTTTTAATAGGTGAACCAGGAGTTGGTAAAACCGCTATTGCTGAGGGGCTTGCTTGGCGCATATTCAAAAATGATGTTCCCTTTTCGTTGCAAGATAAAATCGTGTATGAATTGGATTTAGGTGCTCTAATTGCAGGAGCAAAGTATCGTGGCGAATTTGAAGAACGTTTGAAAAATGTATTAAGTGAAGTCAAAAAATCCGAGGGGAGAATCATCTTATTCATTGATGAAATTCACACGCTGGTTGGAGCTGGAAAAACGGAAGGCGCAATGGATGCTGCCAATTTGCTAAAACCAATGCTTGCCCGTGGAGAGCTGCATTGTGTGGGAGCAACGACCCTTGATGAATACCGTAAATACATTGAAAAAGATGCTGCACTTGAACGTAGAATGCAGAAAGTGATGGTCGATGAGCCTACCGAGGAAGAGACTGTTACCATTTTACGAGGGTTAAAAGAAAGATTTGAAATTCACCATGGCGTCCAAATTCGAGATGAAGCGATTGTTGCAGCTGCTCACTTATCGAATCGTTATATTACGGATCGATTCCTACCCGATAAAGCTATTGATCTCATCGATGAGGCATGTGCTTCCATTCGAGTTGAAATGGATTCGATGCCACAAGAGTTGGATGAAATAACTCGAAAAATTATGCAGTTGGACATTGAGATTGCCGCACTGAAAGATGAAACTGATTCAAAAGCTACCGAGCGATTACAAGTTATCGAAACTGAAAAGAAAGTTTTGAAGAATGAACAAGATGTATTGATGAAGCAATGGGAGCAAGAAAAAAAGGAGCTTGCTCAAGCCAAGCAAGACAAGAGTGAATTGGACCGAGCAAAGTTGGAGTTGGATCGCGCACAAAGTGAAGCCAATTATGAAAAAGCTGCTCGATTACAATATCAAACTATTCCGGAATTAGAAAAAAGAATACAATCTTCAGCAGAAAAAAATCGAATAAGTCGTATGTTGAATGAGACGGTCAATGAAGATGATATTGCAAAGATTGTGGCGAAGTGGACGGGGATACCCGTTGCCAAGATGCTACGATCTGAAGCAGATAAAATACTCGATTTAGCCAGTCGAATTAAACAGCGTGTGATTGGACAAGATGGAGCGATTGATCTGGTTTCGGATGCAATATTGCGAGCGCGTGCCGGTATTAATGATGTTCATCGCCCACTAGGATCCTTTCTCTTTTTGGGACCTACCGGTGTCGGAAAAACAGAAGTAGCGCGTTCCTTAGCAGCTGAACTGTTTGATTCTGAAGAGCAAATGGTTCGGATAGATATGTCGGAATACATGGAAAAATTTAGCGTATCGCGATTAATTGGGGCTCCTCCAGGATATGTGGGATACGAAGAGGGGGGGCAATTAACGGAAGCCGTTCGTCGTAAGCCCTATTCCATTATCCTTCTAGATGAAATTGAGAAGGCACATCCTGATGTTTTTAACATATTGCTGCAAGTGCTGGATGATGGACGCATCACTGATTCTCAAGGGAGAGTTGTTGACTTTAAAAATACGATTGTTATTATGACTTCTAACTTGGGTTCACAATATTTGCTTGATCAACCTTTTGAGATTGCTTCAAAACAAGTATTAGTGGAATTGCGTCGTGAATTTAAACCTGAATTTTTAAATCGAATTGATGAAATTGTCATGTTTAACCCTCTTAATGATGATGTGATTGTTCAAATTATTGATAAGTTTATTGCCGACTTAGGGAAACGCATGCAAAGTCAAAATTTGACATTATCGTTAACCATGGCAGCAAAAGAAAAGATTAAAGAAACGGGTTATGATAAGAATTATGGAGCACGTCCTCTTCGTCGCGTGATTCAAAAATACATTGAGACGCCAATTGCAAAAGCCATTATTCAAGGCCAAGCGTTGGGAACCTTGGTTATTGATTACGATCCAATTCGAGGGTTCTATTTAAAAGAGCTGAATTAAGATTGGTCCGCGCAGTGTAAGCGCGGACTTTTCTTTCCAAAAGTTTAGGGACATCTTTGACAACATACCCAAAAATGATACAATTAAACAAGTAAGGGTGTGGGATTGATGGCGATATTTTTTCATGAATCTCGGCAAGAGTTTCATCTTCAAACAAAATCATCCAGCTATATTTTTCGCGTTCA
Source organism: Bacilli bacterium (assembly GCA_041668665.1). GTDB lineage: Bacteria > Bacillota_I > Bacilli_A > RFN20 > UBA1709 > JBAYCP01. The sequence goes on from JBAYCP010000068.1 coordinate 3,367, forward strand.
TGAATCTGGCCATATCATTCATCTATATTATGGACCTCGTTTACGAGATCGAGATCATTTTTTAACCTTAGAGCAAGCGTATTCGCTGGAGACGGGGAGTACCGTGGCTTATCAAGAGGGATCTCCTTATTCGATGATGCATGGTTGCTATGAATATCCTTTTCTTGGGAAAGGAGATTATCGAGAACCCGCTATTGAAGTTGAGTTTGATGTAGACGGTTCACGACTCATGGATTTGCACTATGTATCCCATCAATTTCAAAAGGGTAATTTTTATATTCCAGGGCTTCCTTCTTCTAAGGGAGACCACAATGTAGAAAGTATTGGAATCAAACTTCAAGACAAGATTCATGGTCTTTGTGTTGAGTTAAAATATACTGTATATGAAGATTGCAATGTTATTTCTCGGCACACTGTCATTCATAATACGACTCCCCATGAAATTCGCTTGCATCGAAGCATGAGCATGAGTTTTGATTTGCAATCTAGTGATTATCGTATCATCACTTTAGACGGTGCTTGGATTCGCGAACGTCATCTCCATGAGCAACAATTAGGAGCTGGAATTCATATCATAGATTCAAAAAAAGGGGTAAGTGGGAGTGACCATAACCCATTTATTGCACTAGCTGGCCTAGATACTGGCGAACATTCTGGGAAAGTGATTGGGTTATCGCTTGTTTATAGCGGGGATTTCCGTTTTATGGTAGAGAAGAATCCTTTTGATCTTGTGCGAATTCAAGCAGGCATCAACCCTATCACGAATTCGTTTATTCTTTCATCTGGAGATCAATTCTATACCCCAGAAGCTGTAATGACTTTTTCCAACCAAGGTTTCAATGGAATGAGTCACAATTGGCATTCATTCATTCAAACTCATATTGTCCGTGGAGTTCATCAGTATTCTCCACGTCCCATTGTAGCGAATAATTGGGAAGCTACATATTTTAAATTTGATGAGAGTAGAATCATGAATTTGGCAAGACATGCGAAGCGCTTAGGCGTCGAATTGTTTGTTTTAGACGATGGCTGGTTTGGAACCCGAAACAATGATCAGACTTCCTTGGGGGATTGGACAGTCAATCGAGCGAAAATACCATCTGGAATTGACGGATTATCACGAAAGATAAAAAAATTGGGACTTCAGTTTGGTTTGTGGGTTGAACCAGAGATGGTATCCATAGAGAGCGAGTTGTATCGACAACATCCTGAATGGGCAGTTCAATATCCTCAGTATTTTGTCTCCAAAGGTCGTCATCAGCTGCTGCTTGATTTGGCGAATCCTGCAGTCGTGGATTATTTATATACTACCCTCGCTACATTGTTTGAAGAGGGTCAACTAGATTATGTGAAATGGGATATGAATCGCAATTTTTCTGATTGTTGGTCGAATCATTTACCAAAAGATCGTCAAGGAGAGTTTGTTCACCGATATTATCTTGGCCTTTACAATTTATTGGAGCGGTTAACTCAGTCTTTCCCAAATATCTTGTTTGAATCGTGTGCAAGTGGCGGGAATCGGTTTGATTTGGGCATGTTATGCTACATGCCACAGATTTGGACCAGTGATAATACCGATGCTTATGAGCGCCAAAAAATCCAATATGGGACATCGTTGTTATATCCTCCTTCCGTGATGGGATGTCACGTGAGCGGTAATGTAAATTTTCAAGTCATGCGAAGTACTCCTTTAGAATCGCGATTTAATGTAGCTGCTTATGGTTTACTTGGATATGAGTTGGATTTAAGTTCATTAAGCCCCTTTGAGCGTAGTGTGATTCGCAGGCAGATTGTCTTTTATAAGCAATATCGAAACCTTTTCCAATATGGGCATTTTATTCGAATCGAGAGTCCTTTTTTGTCCAATCGCTGCCTATGGATGGTAGTTAATGAAGATCGAAGTCAAGCGATTTATGGCTATTATCAAAAATTAATGAAGCCTAATC
>JBAYCP010000069.1:0-5235 GCA_041668665.1 Bacilli bacterium
CTCACGATAACACCTGAGCGAGAAGAACAAATGACTTTTTCCGAGCCGTATTTTGAAAACAATTTAATCATCTTATCCAAAACAGACAATCCTTTGAATGATCGCGAGGATTTGGCCGCGATGAATGTTGGTGTCGAAGTATCCAGTAGTGCCGACATTGCCTTGGCAAAAGAAACCGCTTTGGTTGAAACCTTGGAAAGTGTGAAAAAGTACGATAATTCCGCGGAAGCTTTTCTTGCGCTGAGTGCCGGACAAATTGATGCCATGATTGTTGATGAGGTTTATGCTCGCTATGTGGTGTTACCAGCCAATCCAGGGATGTATCAAATCGGAGAAGAAATTCTTGGTAGTGAATACTATGGCATTGGATTTCGTAAAGGGGACGATGATCTTGCTGCACGTATTGATGCGGTCTTGGATCAGTTGGTGGTAAGTGGCTTTGTTGCGGAACTTTCGCAGCGATACTTTGGCGAAGACTTGTTCTATCGGCCATGATGGAATATCTTGGTAACATCCTTCCCTATTTATGGGAAGGGCTAAAGATTTCCTTAGGAGTATTTTCCATTACCTTAGTGGTTTCTTTACCCCTCGGACTCCTAGGAGCCTTACTTAAACGCAAACGAATTCCAGTGATTGCCTCGTTATTGGATGGTTATACCTGGGTGATTCGGGGAACTCCTTTGTTGTTACAACTGTTCTTTGTCGTCTATGGGTTGCCTATTTTATTAGGAGATTTCTTTTTGATGGATGAACGAGTAGGAGCGATTCTTACTTTTATTATCAATTATACGGCTTACTTTATTGAGATTTTTCGAGGAGGGATGAATGCCATTCCTCCCTCTCAATATGAGGCAAGTACGATGCTTTCCTTACGCCCCTTGCAAACGTATCTCTATGTTATTTTTCCCCAGACCTTGAAAAAGACCTTACCCTCTCTCACCAACGAGACGATTACCCTTATCAAAGATACAGCGCTGGTTTCTGCGGTAGCCATTGGGGATTTATTACGTAACACCAAGGAAACCGTTTTACGCGATTTCCGTGTGGATGCTTATCTCGTCGCAGGAGCCATGTATCTGCTTTTGACACTGATTGTTGTTCAGTGTTTTCGATATCTGGAAAAGAGGAATTCGCATTATGCTTAACCCCCAGGAACCACTCTTACGCGTGCAAGGTGTCCGCAAAGCGTTTCGCCGAGAAGTGGCAGTCGAAGAAGTATCGTTTTGTGTGAACAAAGGAGAAATTGTTGCCATCATCGGGCCTTCTGGTAGTGGAAAAAGTACGCTGTTGCGACTGATTTCCCAATTGGAAGCTTGTGATCAAGGAGAAATTGTTTTCGCCGGTGTGCCTCTTCAACACGTCAGTCGCTTCAAGCGCCGTCAAGTCTTACAGAAGATGGGGATGATTTTTCAAGAATATGCGCTTTTTGATCACCTTAATGTGACACAAAACCTGCTTCTTGCTCCGCGTCGTGTGTATCATCAATCGTCCGCTCAACTCGCAACATTGGAGAATGATTTGTTGCAACGCATGGGTTTATTGGAAAAACGAAAAGCGTATCCCAGTGAATTATCCGGTGGTCAAAAACAACGGGTGGCGATTGCGCGGGCGTTGGCGTGTGCCCCTTCCTTGCTTTTGATGGATGAACCCACCAGTGCCTTGGATGGCGAAACCATTCAACAATTGGTCGTGTTGCTGAAGGATTTGCAGCAAAGAGGAATGACCATGGTCATTGTCACTCATGATGTAATGTTTGCAAAGAATGTCGCAAACCGCTTACTTTTTATGGAACAATCACGTATGATTAAAGAGGAACGATTGGATTCCTTGTAAGGAACCATCTTGTCGGAGGTGTTCACCATGGACCATCAAGTACACGAACTTTATCAAGCGTTCTTGCAACTCGAAACCGTAGAAGAATGCGAAGCTTTTTTGAAAGATTTATGTACCATCAAAGAAGTACAAGCCATGGCGCAACGCTGGCATGCCGCGCGGTTATTGGCTTCCGGCAAAACTTTTTTGCAAATTGAAGCCCTCACGGGCATTTCGTCCACGACGTTAAGCCGGGTTTCTCAAGCCTATCAATACGGCAAAGGCTATCGCGAATTGGTGAAAAAATCCTCACGCTAATTGTCCATCCAATGAAAGAGGGTGCTTCCTTTTAGGAAAGCACCCTCTTTTGGATTAATGACGATTTTTGATGAATAGAATATAGGCGTTCTTGTTACCTTTGATTTGCTCTTTACGTATTTCGAAGCGGTTGCTGCCTTCGGCCACTAAATCGGATAGTTTTTGATATCCATAGTTGCGCGAATCGAAATCAGGAAAGAGTTTAATCATGCGGTTGCAGACTTCGGAGAAAATGGCATCTTCATCATCTCCACGTAATTCATCCACAATTTTGGCGAGCGCTTCCACTTTATCGGGTTCGAGCGCACTTCGTTTTTGACGATGGTTGTTACGCCCTTTGGTAACAGCTTTGAGAAATGGCTGTTTGGTTTCTCCTTTGGTGGCAGAAGGTTCTTCCCCTTCTTCGTTGGTTAAGACATCCAGATAAATGAATTTATCACAGACATTCACCAGCGAGCGAGCGGCTTTCTTTTCACCCATACCAATCACATATTTCCCATCTTCCCGAAGCCGGGTGATGAGACGTGTAAAATCGGAATCACTGGATACAATACAGAAGGCATCCACCGATTTGGTGTAAAGGATGTCCATTGCATCAATAATCAGTGCGGAATCGGAGGAGTTTTTACCGGATGTGTTTTGGAATTGTTGCGTCGGTTGTAACGCATGTTCCGATAAAATTTCCTTCCATGAAACCATTTGCTGGATGGTCCAGTCCCCATAAATTTTCTTTAAGGTGGCCGTGCCATATTTGGACAGTTCATCGAAAATGGTTTTCGTATAAGTGGGTGAAATATTCTCGGCATCAATGAGGAGGGCGATCTTGAGATTGTTCGTAATTGCTTCCATACAACTCTCCTTTGGGGGAGTTCAAGCGGGGGGAAAGTGTTTTATGTGCCGAGCCAAGGCAACGTGCGCAGCAACCGTTTTTGTTGCAAGGGCTCGTCGTAAAAGACTTCTTTCGCCACACCGTCGAACTCAAATTTTTGGCTTTGATAGAAGGCGATGGCACGATGGTTGGTGGCAAATACCCAAATGCATATTTTGGTAAATCCTTGTTTCTTCAACTCGCGCAAACACCATTGGAAGAAGAGGGAGCCAAACCCTAAGCGTTGATATTCAGGCACAATGTAAATCCCTTGGATTTGCCCATACCCCGGCAAATCTTCGTCGCGGCAAGGGCCAAAGACCGCAAAGCCAATGGCTTCATCTTTGTAGAAAAAGATAGCTTGCGGAATATGCAACTCCAAAATGAGTTTACTAAAGGCTGCTTTGCGACTTTTGAAGGTGATTTTTTCCAAGTAGCTATCGGGGAGGATGCCTTGATAAGCACTACGAAACGTGCGAACATGAAGGCTCGCTAACGTATCAATGTCATATGCTTTGGCATAACGCATGGTGATATACTTCTTTTCCATCTTCAACGCCTCTTCTTATAGTATCACTTTAAAGGATTAATCATAAATTTGCAAGAAAATTGGGTTGATTTATGATTATTGAATGAGGAAAGGGCTGGAAAAAAGCAAAAAAAGGTTTCCCTCGTGCGCTTTTCGTAGGACTATGATAGAATAATGCGAAAAGGAGTGGATTCGATGATACGTTATGAAAGACAACAAGCAGTGCTTGAGGTATGCGAGCCGATTGTGGTGGGCAATCAACCTGAACATCCCGTCGTTGCCTCATTACACCATGCTTTGCACGATCAACTAACCGTGCAAGAAACTAGTCAAGTCTTTCCAACCTTAGGATTGTTAAAGAGCCCTGCCGTACACTGGCTCACCAACAAGGATGAAAAAGAACTGATTGAAGCGATTGCATCGCTGGAAAAAGGTGCAGTTGTTTATGTCGATACCTTGGTTGGGGTGGCGAAGCGTTCCGCATTTCTTGAAAAACTTGCGAAAGGCATTGTCGTCAAGAATTATGTATTTGATGAATTGAAATCAACCAAGAAAACAGTGGAGAAACATTTTGTGCTCGTTTCTGAAGCGAGTGATGGAGCGACACGGGTGTCGGAAGGCGAAGTCGTTGGACAAGCCATCAATAAGACCCGACGTTTCGTTGATCTTCCTTATAATTATTTAAATGCTGAAAAGCTTGCTGTCGAGGCGGAAAAAATGGGAAGTCAATGGCCTGAGCTGCAAGTAACCATTCAAGACAAAGCGGCGATTGAGGCCCTCAAGATGGGCGCCTTTCTCGGCGTGAATCGTGGTAGCAAAGATGAACCACGATTGATTGAAATCCGGTATCAAGGGAAATCCACCTGGGAGAATCCTTTATGCCTCATCGGTAAAGGGGTCATGTTTGATACGGGTGGATATTCGCTTAAATCGAACATGGTCAACATGAAGAGTGATATGGCTGGAGCAGCCGCCGTTCTTGGTGCCCTTCAAGCCATTGCATCGTTAAAACTTCCAGTCAATGTGATGGGCGTAGTCCTTGCGACGGATAATCGGGTGGATGGTGGATCTACCGTACCCGATGATGTCTTAGTTGCTATGAATGGCAAGACCATTGAGATTGTAAGCATTGATGCCGAAGGACGTCTCACCCTAGCCGATGCCTTGTGGTATGCTCAAGAACAAGGGGCAAGTCGTATCGTAGATGTGGCGACCTTAACGGGCTCCATTGTGGCATCGTTAGGCTCGTATTATACTGGCGTTTTTGCGAACCACGAAGGGTTTTACGAACAAATAACCAAGGCCAGTAAGCAAGCCGAAGAACCCCTTTGGCGGATGCCCCTCGATGATCAATATTTCAAAGGATTAAAGAGTGAAGTGGCGGACTTTAAAAACTCCGGTCCACGGGTAGCAGGAGCGAGTGTGGCGGCCATTTTCTTAAAACAATTTGTGAAAGACCAAACCCAATGGATTCACCTCGATATTGCTGGCACTAGCACGGATTCATCGGGATGTGGCACTGGCGTCATGGTAGGTACTTTTGTCGAACTCGCCAAGTGTGCGGAATAACACTTTTTCAAATTTTGTTGACAAACCATTCAAAACTTCCTAAAATGAATGCATATATTCGCTAAAGACGATGACGAGAAGAGTAGAGATTGGAGTACTTGCTAGCGAGCCCCGGTTGGTGGAAAGGGGTCTAGGAAAC
>JBAYCP010000070.1:0-5204 GCA_041668665.1 Bacilli bacterium
AAGTGGAACTCATTCATTGTCCTCCTTTTCAAAATAGTAGTCGTTAATATTTCGGATTTCGCGATATAAGGGCTTAAGTCGATGGTAAATTTTTTGGTATACTTTTCGAAATAGGTCGTCATAAATTTTGAAAGTGTCAGCATCCGGAATGAATTCTGCATCATGATGAATCATGGATTGAATAGCTTCTTCGTAACTTGCAAATTCCTTCAACCCTAGAAACCCTACGAGAGAAGATCCCAAACCAGAGGTTTCGTAAGTTTGAACTCTACGAATGGGTAGCCCAAACATATTTGCAGTGATTTGGCAGATAATATCCGAAATCGCACCTCCCCCAGAAACGGTTAATCGTTTGACTTTGGTTCCAATGCGTTTTTCGACACTCGTTAATCCATCACGAAGACCATAATTAATTCCTTCAATAATTGCGCGATAGATATGAATGCGGGTATGAACATCGTTAAAACCAAGAACCATTCCTTTGGCTTCAGGGCTTTTTATTCCTGGTGCCCAATATGGTTGAAGCATCAAGCCGTCGGAACCAGGAGGAATTTCTTGCAATCGTTTATTTAATAATTCTTCTGCGGATACGCCAAGAATTATTGCTTCTTTTTCTTCTTTTTCTGCAAATTCCTTTTTGAACCATGATAACATCCAATATCCTCGAAAAAGTTGAATTTCAGGATTATAATAGCCAGCAACTGGAGCGGGATAGGAAGGTAAAAATGTTTGTGGCTCAATGTATTTATTTAGCATCCATTGGATGGTGGAAGTCGTTCCAAAGCTTAAGTTTGCCTCATCCTCGTGGATACATCCACATCCCACTGTCTCACAGCCTTTATCGGAACCTGTCGCTATAAGAGGCAAACCAGTAGGAATAATTGAATCCTGAGCGGTTTGATTGGTGATAAAACCCAATACTTCACCCGGCTCTTTAAGCTCGGGCAATTTATGAGGATCAATATTGAAGATTCCAAACTTATAGTGTTGGACCGAATACCATTTTTTTCGTTTGTAATCAAAGGGAATATGGCCAATTTGTGCAGCAACTGAATCCACTAATTCACCGGTAAGACGATAGGTAAGGTAAGCAGATAATAACACATATTTATCGGTCTTAGCCCAAGTCTCGGGCTCGTGTTCAATGAGCCAATTGGATTTTCCTTGTCGGCGGAGAGTTTCGATGCAATCACTCATACCCGTTAAATGGAAAAGGGCAGCAGAAGACGGTTTTAGAGGGAGATTTTTCAAAGAGGCCAATCGCTGATCCACCCATAATATCACGGGCCGAAGCGGATTTTTTTGTGCATCAAGACACACATAAGTGTCCCGCATCACTGTGATGGTCACGCCGATGATCTGCGACCAATAATCGGAGTGAGTGGACCAAAGAAGTTTTGACGCTTCACATATTTTATGATAGTAAAAATCAGGGTCTTGTTCAGCCCAGCCCGGTTTTGGAGAGAGATAAGGCTTTTCAAAGCGAACTTGCGATTTACCGATTAAGGTTCCTTGCTTATCAAATAATAAGGCTCTCGTACTTTGGGTCCCACAGTCAAATGTTAGTATCAGCGGGTTCTTCGGCTTCACGATGTTCACCTCCATAGGGATTGTCTAAATTACAGGTTGCTAGGATGTCAACGCCAGTATTCATTACATTTTTAATTATAACATCTCCTACATGTACTGAATCACTCACTTCAATGGAGTTTAAAATTTTCATAATGGAAAGGAGCATTGATTGTGGTACTGCATCACTAGTTTTAACGGGTAGCAAAGGGAAGTTAGGAAATGTAGTTTTCACTGTTGAGGATAGGGTTCGAAGAGGATTGGTCATCTCCTGAACCGCAAAAGGAATTCCTCGCGGGCATCGTGCATTTGTCACATTCCATTCCCCATCGATGAATTCGATGGATAATTTGCACGAATTGGGGCAGATAATGCATGTTAATTCTTTGTTCATACAATTTCACCCTCCAAAGTCCAGCGGATTATACTTGCTTCCGATAGAGCTGAGTATTGGACTACAAGGCGTTCCATTTCAGGAGGACGAACTCTTACGTATCGTTTTGAAAGGATGGGCCGATCATCAACATATATTGTAAGGGTTGCATTTTGATAAGTACGAGTGACACGGAAATATGAAATGACATTTTGATAGGGCAGATTGATGTTCAAGTGCTGTGGGACTAATGTGGATAATCCACTTCCTTTTTGAATGGGAATGAGCATGGGAATCGGCCTACTTGTTTGAGCGGCTGCAATCCCCGCACACTCCGCTCCTTCCGAAACATAATCCACAAGGTCATGCACTTGAAGGGCATTCCCTGCACTATACACTCCTGGAACGGAAGTCATGAAATCTTGCGTAATCATAGGCCCATGGGTCGAAGGATCTAGTTGAACGTTAATTAATTCTGCTTGTTCGTTTTCGGGAATAAGTCCTACTGATAGAATTAATCCATCACAAGCGATAATTTTTTCGGTTCCTCGAATAGGATTCATTGAGGAATCAACTTTTGCAATCTCGACTGCATTCAATCGCTCCTCTCCAAACACCCTAGTAACGGTTGTGGAAAGCGATAAAGGAATGTCAAAATCTTCAAGACATTGATGCAAGTTTCGCGTCAGCCCTGAGGGTTCGTTCTTTGCTTCAAAAACTCCTAAAACTGTTGCCCCTTCAAGTGTAAGCCGTCGGGCCATAATGAGTCCAACGTCTCCACTGCCAAGAATCACACAACGTTTTGTAGGAAGATATCCCATTCGGTTTATATAATACTGAGCAGTTCCTGCAGTGAAGATTCCTGCTGGTCGTGAACCATGAATGAAGACTTGTTTTGCAGTTCTTTCTCTACAACCTGTCGCTAAGATTATGTTTCGAGTATGTATTGTCCGATAACCAAATCTTGAAGTAGTAAGCAATTCAAAGGAGTCATTCATACTGTTTATATTAATGACATAGGTTTGAGTTGAGATGTCAAGGGAGAAGGGAGCAAGTTGTTGATACTCTTTTTCGGCGTATTCTGGGCCGGTCATTGGTGCGTGATAGCGGTGCAGACCAAACCCATCGTGAATACATTGTTTAAGAATCCCGCCTAACAAAGATTCACGCTCAATGATTAAGACAGAAGCTCCTTTGCTTGAGGCTCCTTTAGCGGCTGCTAGTCCTGCAGGCCCTCCGCCAATGACAGTCACATCATAGATGGATTTCATGAGATTCGCCTCCTTTGGTGGGGGCGCAAAGGATCGTTGATCCCTTCCCACTTTTCTCAATGCGATTCAATGGGACATGTTGTTCTTCAGCAAGCATTGCAAGCACTAGTGGTCCACAAAAACTTCCTTGACATCTCCCCATACCTGCTCGGACTCTCCGTTTGACTGCGTCAAGTGTTGTAGCGGGTAAAGGGCTACGAATCGCTGCACGAATCTCGCCTTTAGTAATTTGTTCGCAACGGCAAAGAATGACTCCAAATTCAGGATCATTTTTAATGAGTTGCTCTCGTTCAATAGAGGTCATTTTTCGCGGGTCGGGGATGCTTTTTCGGTAAGGATTATAAGAGGAGTTCTTATTAATAACTTGATAGGAGCCAAGAATTTGAAGGGCCATTTGTTCAACATCAAGGGCGATAGCAGGGGCCGCTGTAATTCCTGGTGACTGTATGCCAGCTACATGAATAAAATTCTCAATTCTTTTGGAGGGCTCTACAATAAAATCTTCTTCATAGGTTGCTGCACGAATTCCAGAGAAATAGGTGATGATTGATCCTCGATTGAGATTTGGGGTTACCCAAGTAAATTTTGAAATCAATTGATCAAGTTGTTGTTGATCGGTAGTGTAGTCTTCTCGCAAGGGGGTCTCTACCGCATCTGGCCCAATTAAAATATTATTATCCACTGTACGAACCACACCTCCACCCTTGGTGTTTTGACGTTGCGGATCATGGAAAGGATCTCCGATGGAGGTTTCGGTAAGACCAGCTGACTTTTTATCAAGAATAGCTATGGTTCCTTTGCGTGGGTGAATGGTGTAGAATCGGTCATTTGCCATTTCTGCAATCACATCGGCAAAGACCCCAGCAGCATTGATGACTACTTTTGGGAAAAGTGTCCCTCGGTTTGTTTGGACGGATTCCATGTGATGATTACTAACCGAAAACCCAAGCACAGTGGTATTCAACGAAAAGGTGACACCATTTTGAATGGCATTCTCCGCATAGGCGATAGTCATTAAGTAAGGAGATACATAACCCGTACTTGGGAAATAAGCAGCGCCTTTAAACTGCTTTCCCACTTCGGGCTCTTTCTTCAATAACTCCCTTTGAGAAACATAACGAACCATTGGTATTTTGTTAATGGACGATTTATAGCGTAAATATAGCATCATTCCAATGCGCATCCAGGACTTATTAAAAACAAGGTAGGATCCTCGACGTTCAAAGGGGACTTGAAGCTCAGAAGATACTTTGGAGTAGAGTTCGTTGCCAAGACGGTTGTAAATTCCTTTTTTAAGTTTAGGAGTTAAATCAATTCCGGGATGTATCATACCATCATTTCTTGACGAACCATGCATACCAACATCGCTTGATTTATCCAAGACATAGACATTGAGATCCCACTTGCTAAGTTCTCTAGCAATCGAGCATCCAATAATCCCTCCTCCAATGATAATGACATCCGGACAAAGCCCCTCAAGTGTTTGATCATAAAAAGTTGGAGCAGGAACGGATGTCAAAGGATGATCGGATAGATGGATATTATTCACGACTCCACGATAACGCTTCTTGTCTACGGCGAGTTTGCCTGCTTGAACAATTAACGAGTAATCATCGCAATTACCGGTTAAAACAACAGCATCATCGACCTCTTTTGCTAGAAAAGACGGATGAAGTTGATTCAATTTTGTTTGAAGTCTATGAAGATTCATTGGGTATTCATCTCCTTCTTGTCACTGATAATGAAGCTAAAGGATTGTGTATCAATGGGTCGATGAAAAACCATATCTTGAGTAATTATGCCATCAATTAAGGCGAGCAGCAGTGAGGCGATTTCATCGGCATGATTTTGCATAGAAGGAATAAGTCTTTGTTTGATTTTCGCCGCCAGTAGGGTTTGCCATTCTTCATATTTTTCCATAAATTTGCAGCGAAGCTTTTCGGAGCCATTCACAACATTGCGCATCAAATAGAAATGAAGCCGTGTATGAT
>JBAYCP010000071.1:0-5204 GCA_041668665.1 Bacilli bacterium
CGCCAATGTCGTTCGTCCTGATGGATCGCTTTTGTTTTCCCCCTATGCCATTCATACGCTCGATAATGGGATTAAAATTGGAATTATCGGCGTGGTCACTCAGTACATCCCTCATTGGGAAAATCCACAAAATATATCGGGATTTCGCTTTTTAGATGCTTATGATACCGTGATTCGCTATAGCCAAAAACTTCGTGATCAAGTGGATGCCTTAGTCGTACTCTACCACGGAGGTCTTGAACGCGATTTAGAAACCGGCACCCCTCAAGGCCGACAAACAGATGAAAATGAAGGATACGCCATCGCCCAAGATGCTCCTTTGGATGTTTTATTTGCGGGTCACCAACACCTTCGTGCTCGGGGTACCATTCAAGGAACTCTTGTCCTGCAAACCGCAGCTGAAGGACGCGATTTTGGCGAAGTCGAATTACGATTTGAACGCGAAAGTGAGGACCATCCTTGGCGTTTGGTCGCTAAAGACGGTGACATCCACGCCAACGACTTCCCAATGGATGCGTCCATCGTTTCGTTACTAGAACCTTATGAATCCGCGACCCAAGCATGGTTGGATGAACCATTAGGAACACTTGCAGAAGGCGACATGTTGTTGCGAGACCCTTTTCTCGCTCGTTTGAATCAACATCCCCTTTTCGATCTTGTCAATGCTCTACAGTTGAAGGCAAGTGGTGCCGATGTCTCTTCGACCTCATTTGCCAATGTGGCACGAGGATTCGAAAAGAATATCACCATGCGGGATTTGGTGGCAACCTTTTTATACCCGAACACCTTATTTGTCATTGAAATTACGGGTGCCGACCTGAAAGAAGCCATGGAACGAAGTGCTTCGTATTTTCGGCTCGTTGATGGGCACGTCGATGTGAGTCCTAGTTTTGTCAATCCCAAAGCGGAACACTATAATTATGATGTCTTTGGTGGCGTGGAATATACCATGGATTTGACGCGCCCTACGGGCCAACGCATTACAGCGTTGACGCGTCAGGGAGTCCCTGTTTCATTGGACGATACCCTTCGCTTAGTCACCTCCAACTATCGCGCCATTGGTGGGGGGGATTATACCATGTTTTATAAAGCACCCATCCTCCAAGAACTGCCAATTGGCCCTTTGGATTTGTTGCGTGATTATTGTCAAAAGAAGAAAACGATCACACCGCCGAAAGCTACGTATCGAATCGTACGATAGCTCCCATTCATCCTCGACGATCGAATCGAAACAAGAGAACATTTTCCTCTTGTTTTTTGATTGCAGTTTGTCTAGAATAAGAAATGCTGTGTCCTGAAAGATCCATCATGATAAGCGGGAACACCAGACATAGGAGGAATCTATTTTTGGAAACAAAAAACATGGCCAATCCGGGCCCACTCGGATTACTTGGTTTTGGAATGACAACCATTTTATTGAATTTGCATAACGCAGGACTCATTCCCCTGTCCATCGTGGTTGTGGCGATGGGGATTGCCTTGGGCGGTCTTGCTCAAATCATAGCAGGCATTCGTGAACTTCAACAAGGGAATACGTTTGGTGGTACCGTCTTCACGGCGTATGGTTTGTTTTGGTGGTCGCTGGTTGCCATCTGGCTACTCGCCCCCAGTGGCATGGAAGCGGATGCTCTTTCCATGGGCTATTACTTATTGCTTTGGGGCATCTTTACCGGTTTTATGTTTCTTGGAACCTTGAAACATAATCGTATTACCCAAATCGTCTTTGCCAGTCTGACTCTCTTATTCCTGTTGTTGGCGATTTCTGATTTTACCGGCAGTCATCTAATCCATACCCTTGCAGGAATCGTTGGTATCTTCTGTGGTCTTAGTGCCTTCTACTCGGCCGTCGGGCAAGTCCTCAATAAAGAACTCGGCAAATCCGTCTTCCCTTTATAACAATTATCATCTTACGTAGTAACAGAGATTCCAAGCATGGCATCTCTGTTTTTCTATTTCAATTCGAACCAAGTCTCCCCCTTTGTCGTCGGCGCAATCATTGACAATAAATGTTTATAGGACTATGATTGCAATAAGTACCAAAGCATTTCCACTTGGGAGGTCATCATGACAATAGAAGAGAAAAGACCCGTGGGTGTTACGATGAGGCGGAATAAGGCCCTCTTATCGTTATTCTTAGCTGCATGTTTCCTTGTGGGGTGTACCCCTCAATATCATGACTTTAGTGAAGTAGCGTGGACACCAATAACGGAAGTCTTTCAAGAAGCTTACTCGATCGAATGGGAGAGCTTTGAAAATCGCCAAGAGATTTATCGACCATTAACCAATCATGAATTCGTTTCGCTCGCCGATGGCGATCACGGCGCTCTTAAAGAGAACTATCAATTATGGGATTCCAAGGGATTGCTTTTTCAAGTCCCTGTTAATCCATTCACTTCCCTGCATATCAGTGATTTAAAGATACGAACCATCTATAGTCAATACGATAGCCATTCCTATTTAAATGATGGCGCAATCAAACTCACTTCATTCATTGGGGATAAGCATGGGGATTATGATCGTGTATTCCCATTCCAAATTTATCAAAGCCCTATCATCAATGTTTGTACCGACTACACTATTTGTGGCTCGAATGGAGATTTTAATTACTTAACCAAAGATTATGAAGTGAATTATCTTCAATACTCCATCGTAGAAGATGGTACCCACGACTGGAACATCGATACGCTGATGATTCGGGTCACTCGTTTTGCTCTTGGATTCTATTATGTGAAGTTGGATGAAATCTATGTCAAAGTTGTTTCGGAGATTGTGATGCCCTAAAGAAAATCGTGGGATAAAAATTCCCACGATTTTCTTTATTTCATTGATTTCTTCTTGGAAGTGAGCAATCATCGAGTCGGCTTCTAAGATAATAACTTGGGCGATTGAGGGCGTTTACGATACAACAAGATTAGTAACACCACGCCAAGCATGACAATCAATGCAGACACCCCGTAGGCGCCATCAAAGGTCCCGACTTGGTCGCGGAAATAGGCCGCAATTTGTGGACCCACAAATGCACTTCCGGCATAGCCTAAGAACATAAATCCATAATTGACGCCCATATTCTTGACGCCAAAGAAGCGACTGGTGATGGGTGAAAACACCACCACACAACCCCCAAAGGCAAAGCCTAAGATGGCCACTCCGACAAAATAGAGCCAGGTGGTAGTGGAAAGGTACAAACAAAGCAAAGCAACCAAGGTTAAGAAAAAGATGAACATGACGGTTTTAAAATCATGAAAACGATCATAAATAAAACCAAACGATAAACGACCCAGCAAGTTGGCAAGTGAGGTCGCACTGACGGCCAATGCCGCAAGCGTGGAGGTCATGCCAATTTGAATTTCGGCGATGGTTGCATTCGCACCGATGAATAAGTTTCCTGCTGTTGCGGTTGCCACAAAGATGGCCACCAAATAATAGTATTCTTTGGTGCGTAGCATTTCGCGCCACGAATAATCTTTCATACTGTAGTGGGTTCCCACCGTTGCTTTCGGGACATACCCTTTCGGCACATAGTTAGGCGGAACGGGATGTAAAAACCATACCACCGCCAACATCCCCACCAAAAACAAAAGACCAAAGAATTGAAATGTCCATAAAACGCCAGATTGTTCGATGAGCGCATTGGCAATCGGTGAAAAGAGAAAAGGACTTAAGGAAGCAAAAGCAAACAACACCCCCGAGATTTTCCCGCGCATGTCGGGGAACCAGCGTAGTGCGGTTGTCACACTCGGATTATAAATGGCACCCGCTCCGCCTCCCGCAAGCAACCCATAGCTAAGATAAAGCTGCCATAATTCAGTCGTTTGACTCGTCAGTAAGTACCCAGCAGCATACATCAATATCCCAACGAGGACAATGCGACGCGCCCCATACTTATCGACCATGCGTCCCGCAAAGATGCCAACCACTGCAAGGGATAATTGATACAAGGAATACGCAAGGGCAACTTCGGTCGTCGAATAGGAAAACAAGGCCGTCATGGGTGTCAAAAAGACACTAAAGATGGACACGGTTGTTAACAGAAATAAGTTGATGGCTGCGGCAAGTAAAATTAGCACGCGGTGGGGGGTACGTTTGGGGGTCACGATGCATTCCTCCGTGGTTTCAAGTACTAGGATTGTAGCATGTTTGGCAAGGAAATTCACGCAAAATAGACATAAACTATGAAAAAAGAGGGAAACCCTCTTCGGTGACTAGTCTTGAAGGGCGGTTCCCTTGGATAACCATGCTTGTAACATTAGAAAATGTTCTTGGTGCAAGGAATAATGCATCCAAGTTCCTTGTTTCTTGGCCGTCAACAACCCTGCTTTGACCAAAAGATTCAAATGATACGACATTGTCGGTTGAGAAAGGGAAAAAGCTTCCATAATTTGCATGCACATTGGGAGCCCAATTGTAATTGTTCGATGATCGCTAGTCGAGTCGGATCCCCGAGGGCACGAAACGCTTGAGCAGGTTGAAAGGTCATCCTTTTCATTCCTCCTTGTTGAATTGATGGAATGTTCATCTTTACCTTACGCAAAAAAAGAGAAGTCGTCAAGGTTTGTTTCGTGGATTATGATTGCTTATTATGTGCCAAAATGATACTATTTTGCTTGCTCCCCCCACGAAGGAGGCATTCCCATGCAGCTCGATTTTTGGACCGTCTTTGGCAACATTGTGATGTTGCTCACCTTAGGGATTCCTGGCTATTTTTTAGTCAAACGGAAAATGGTCCCTAGCAATGCGATTACCACGCTGATTCAATTGTTACTTTATGTCACTCTTCCTTTTTTAGTCATAAAAGGTTTTTTGATGAAAGAATACGATCCTTCTTTATTACCCAATCTAGGCTGGGCATTATTGTTTGCCCTTATTGCTCACTTTTTGTGGTTAGGCATGGCGATGGTCATCTTTCCTGCCAAAGGCACGCACCAGCGCGAACATCGTGTGGATCAATTTGCCGTCATGTTCACCAATGCCACCTTCATTGGTATTCCGATTATCATGTCGTTATTTGCCACTCATCCCGAGGCACTTCTCTATATATCCATGTTCGTGATTGTCTTTAATGCCTTAATGTGGACGCTAGGATGCTATGTGTTGACTGGTCAAAAACGCTACATGAATGTGAAAAAAATCATCTTTAACCCTCCTACTTTGGCCTTATTTGTGGCCTTGCCGCTTTTCTTTTTCAAGGTACCCATCGATCTCAA
>JBAYCP010000072.1:0-5179 GCA_041668665.1 Bacilli bacterium
AGAAAAATCTTCGACATGGATGGACTTGGATGGAAGTTCTAAATGCTCCGTTTCAAGAGATTCTGATTGAACGGGAATACGTCGTAGTAAAGAATTCATTTCAAGCCGTTGATAAAAACTACGTAAATTTGTTAAGGCCATTCCTTGATACCGAATGGCTTCAAAATTAAAAGGTAAAGGCACATATTGGTCAATAGTAGCGATTTTCTTGGATGCGAGTGCGATGTCGCGACTGCTATGAATGCGTTCACCAATTTTACCTGGAATTGTAGCATCGACAATGGCTTCCACAGAATGAAATTCTTTTAGGAGTTTCAAAGCTGTTTTTTCCCCAACCCCACTCACGCCAGGAATATTATCACTTTTATCGCCCATGAGCCCCTTTAAATCGGGAATTTGATTGGGAGTTAGCTCATACTCTTCCCACAATGCTTGGCGATCCATGGCTTGTAATTCACTTAATCCCTTTTTAGTAAGATAAACCGTAACATCTTCTTGAATCAATTGTAAAAGGTCGCGGTCACCTGAAAAGATGGAAACTTGCAGCCCTTCTTCTTTTCCTAGCCTTGCCATCGTACCAATGATGTCATCCGCCTCATAACCTGGCAATTCATAGCAAAAGAATCCTAAATGCTGGATAAGCTCTTTCGATGGAGCAAATTGATCAATTAAATCTTGAGGAGTTTCCCGTCGCCCAGCCTTGTATTCTGCATAGGCTTGATGTCGAAACGTTGGAGCCGCTGTATCGAAAGCAACAAGTGCATAATCCGGTTTGGTGGTCGTGAGTAATTTCATAAAAATATTCAATAGCGCATAGACCGCATTGGTGGCTTGACCATTTTTGGTTCGCATTATCTTGGAACTATCCCCAAAAGCGGTAGCATAATATGCTCGAAATAAGAGCGAGTTGCCATCGACTAATACTAAATGTTTCATTCTACCCCTCCTGCTTTTGATACATCGAAATATCGTCTGCTAATAGAGCTGTTTGTTCGCGAATTTGAAGAACTCCACGAATTGTAACAAAATGACTGTTGTTCAAGTACCTCATGGTTTGATTGTATGTTTGAGGAAACACAACAACTTGTATCGAATCAGTTTCATCACGAAGTTGAAACATTGCCATTGCCTCTCCACGCTTGGTTTTTAATGTACGTAAATTCGTAATCATCCCAACAACTGTCAAGCTCCCTTGAGTTTGTTGATAAGCATCAGCAATGGTCTTTACCCCTTGTTGAATAAGAAATGGCCGATCATCTTCCAAGGGAAATCCACTCATATAAAATCCTAAATATTCGAGTTCTTGCTCCAAACGCCACAATTTATTCATCGGTTTCTGATGATAATGAGGAGGACTTGATAAGGAAGGGTCCAATACGATTTGTCCATCAATTTCATTGGCAATTAATCGAGCATATTCACAAAAATCTTCAGCAGAGGCTAATAAAGTTTCACGATTAATACTAAATTCATCAAAGGCTCCTACTACAATCAAGGTTTGGAGCGACTTCAAACTTACTCCCCGGGGAATTAGTCGCAGAACTGCGTCTAAAAAATCATTAAATGGTGCTTTTTCTCGTTCCAAAAGAATGCATTGAATCGCTTGGTTAGGAAGACTTTTGATGTGTTGAAATGAATAACGGATGGAATCGATGCCCTCAACCATAAATTGATTCGAACTATGTTGAATCGATATGGGAAGCAAACGAATTCGCATCTCTCGTAATTCATTAAAATATTCATGCATTTTTTGATCGGCAGCACCGGCAACTGAATTAAGTACACTTGCATAGAAGATACTGGGATAACGCGCCTTTAAATAGGCCATTTGACACGCAATCATTGCATAAGCCACTGAATGGGAACGATTAAATCCATAATCAGCAAAGCGAGCAATTAAATCGAAAACTTCTGTGGCCGTCTGTTCAGTGAATCCATTATGAATGGACCCTTCTACAAAATCATGACGAATGGTTTGTAATGTTTCCGATTCTTTCTTGCTAATTGCACGTCGTACTAGGTCACTTTTCCCTAATGAAAATCCTGCCATTGATTGAAGAATTTGAATGATTTGTTCTTGATAAATAATTATTCCATACGTCGAACTCAAAATGGGCTCTAAGGAAGGATGGGGATAAGAGACTTTCGTCTTTCCTTGCTTTCGTAGCGCATAATCTTGAATAAATTCCATGGGACCAGGTCGAAATAATGCTAAAATCGCAACGATGTCTTCAAAACAGTTTGGTTGAACAAGCCGGATGGCTCGTTTCATTCCTGCGCTTTCTAATTGAAATATTCCAGCCGTTTTACCAGAAGAAATAAGTGAATAAATGGATGGGTGGTTTAGATCCAATTGATAACGATCTTGTATTGTGTTCATCTGTGCGTCAATAAGATCGTAGCATTGATTGATAATCGTTAAATTTCTTAAACCAAGCAAGTCCATTTTTAATAAACCAAGAGATTCAAGATAATTCATATCAAATTGAGTGGCAATGGTATCATCGCTAGAAGAATAAACGGGAATAATATCCGATAAAGGAGCGGAACTGATAACAACGCCAGCGGCATGCAACGTTGTTTGGCGTGGTAATCCTTCCAATGATTCTGCGATTGAGAATACTTGACGATAGTGTGATCGACCGTCAATCAAAGAGCGAAACGGTGCGACTTCGTCATAAACTTGGCGCAATGAAGATGTGCGATAATGCGCAGGTATTTTCTTGGCGATTACATCAACTTCAACGTTGGAAAGCCCCAGTGCTTTCCCAGCATCACGAAGGGCTTGTCTTGCTCCAAACGTTTGAAAGGCAATCACATGGGCTGCATATCTTAAGCCATATCGCTGTAAGAGGTAGTGAACAACTTCATCGCGTCGATCATCAGGAAAATCAATATCAATATCGGGCATGCTGATTCGTTCTGGATTTAAAAAGCGTTCAAATAAGAGCTTGTATGGAATTGGGTCGACATTCGTAATACCCAATACATAACTTACCAAGGAACCTGCCGCACTTCCTCGACCTGGCCCCACCAAGATCCCTGCTTGTTTGGCAAACTTGACATAATCCCAAACTACTAAAAAATAGTTTGTGTAATTCATTGATTTAATAACGTCTATCTCATAGCTTAATCGATTCTTGTAGACGGAAGGAATCTCATTGGAATTAAGCCGTTTTTCCAATCCTCGCCAGCAAAGAGCAGAAAAATAATCCAAACGATTGACATCAGTTTTCATTGGATAATCGATCAAATTAGTTTGGTGAGAGAACGCATCAACTTTACATAAAGCAGCAATGTCAAAGGTCCGTTGTATTTCCTCATTGAGATACAACGAAGATAGTGTTTCATAATCAGAGAAACTATACAAGGGTTCATCTTGAATCACTTCTTCAACAGTACATCCTTTTTGAATTGCTTCTAGAACAGCAAGGGTTGGCGATTGATCCGAAACAAGTAGGCGAGTTTCGACAATGGGGATACACTCAACAGAAACAGCCGTAGCAACCGAACGATAATAGCTGAAATTATCGCTATAATGAGGTTCAAGGCCAAGATAAAAATTAGAAAATATCCTAGAAAAACTAAGTAAATAAGCTTCTTTATCGTTCGATTGATTAAACATTTTTGAACGGCCACATGGGAAAACAGCTAGTATTCCATGAGCATAGGAAGACAAGATTGACCGTGGGATGGCAATCGATAAATCTCCTTTGCTAACCCATTCCGTCAGTCTCATTAGGGATTGATATCCTGCCCAATTACAAGCATATAAAAGTAAAGTAGATTGTGAATCATCTTCTTCAAGAACATGTATTTCCATCCCAAGAATGGGTTGGATATTGGACTTTTTAGAAAGAAAAGTCAGTTCTGCCACAGCAAAGAGTGCATTAGTATCTGCGATACCAACACTTGATAAGCCGTTTTTCTCTGCATACTCGATAATGGAATGTGCGGTGAGTATGCTGCGAAAGAAAGAATACCCTGTCTTTACCCAAAGTGGTATGAAGCTCATCCAATCTCCTCCTGCTAATCTATGTTTTCCAAAATTTCTTCTTCCAATTCTCGAATAATCTCCAACGTTTCTTCATAAGTCCTGGCTCGAGCTCCAGCGGCATGAAGATGTCCACCACCACGATGACGAGCTGCAACTCGATTCACGATAACATCTCTTGAGCGAATACTTGCACGCCATAGACCGGTTGCAACATCTTCGGCAAAGGCCACCCAAACAAGAATTTCGTCGCAATAATTAAATAAATAAGAAAGATTTTTTCCTTCTTCCGAACTAATACCTAACATTTCCAAATCTGCTTGGCTTAAATGATAGTAAGCGACCTTACCAGGAGTAATAACATAATGATTAAGAATGTGCTTCATTACATTGAAAAGATTGGGATCTTTATTGTATATTGGCATATAGACTTCATCTTGTAAATTGAAGTTGTATTTGAGCAGTTCCGCGGAGATTTTTAAACTATCAGGCGTTGTATTCGAAAATTGAAATCGGCCAGTATCCCCGACAATTCCAACATATAACATACGTGCAGCCTCACGAGGCAAAGAATATTCGGTAAGCTGACGACTTTTAAGAATCCGAAACAATAATTCGCAGGTTGCTGAGGACTCTGTCATGATAATATTAATATCTCCATAATCTTCGCCTTGTTGGTGATGGTCAATCTTAATGATATGATCGGCCCAATCAAAACGATGATCAGAAATTCTTGAACGATTGGATGTATCCAAAACAATTGCAAGGAATGGCGATTGTTTCAAAATTTCATCTGAAACATGATCGCTAGTGGGAAATAATCGCCTTCCTACTTCAACTTTCGTTTCTCCTAGTACATAAACTCGTTTGCTCGGAAAATTGGCACGAAGCCATTCTCGCAAACCAAATTGAGCCCCTAAGCAATCAAAATCAGGGGCTTCATGACGGAATAATACGATCGTTTGGTATTCTTGAAGAAGCGTATGAATCATCTGTATTTTTTTCCATGGTAAACGCATTAATAATCACCTTTTTTTATTATATCACATCGACCCTCATCGAGGTAGGAGTGAGAAAGAAAAAGGCCAGCAAAAGCTGGCCTCAAAAAAGATTATAAAGCGAGTAAAGAAGTCGTGTCGCGTGCAATCATTAATTCCTCGTTGGTAGGAACAATGAATACGCGCA
>JBAYCP010000073.1:0-5154 GCA_041668665.1 Bacilli bacterium
ACAATCGCTTTATCAACGATATGGCTATCACTATGAAGAAGTACGTTCCTTGGCGTTACCGGGGCTTGATGGTTTGACTCGTCTACATACAATGATGAAAACCTTGCGTCAAGCACGGTTTACCACCCTAGGAGCGCTTGCGGTGGTACGGCGCGAAGACTATCAGACGTTACGTTATGAACTCGCAAATGGACAAGAAGGGGAGCTCGATTTCCCTGCATCAGACGTTCTACGCTATGAATTGGAAGATGGGTCGGTGCTTGCCATTCGTCCTTCTGGGACCGAACCTAAATGCAAATTCTACTATAATCTTGTTGGTCAGTCGTTGGAAGATGCCAAAACCAAACTCCAACGAATTGCCGATTCCATTGCCCCATACATCCAGTAATAAAAGACCCCTTGTTAGTGACCTAACATTGGGGTCTTTTCTCATAATCCGTCTTTATACTTTAGAAATGCGGAGTAAGTCCTAAGGTTTCGAAAATAAGATGCAACTTGACTTGGGCAACTTGCTGGGCTTTCTTTGCGCCTGCTTCGAGGACTCGTTCCGCTTCACCACTTGCTAGAATCTCTTGATAGCGGGATTGAATGTCGGTTAGTAAAGTTACGACGGCATCGGCGACTGCTCGCTTAAAGGTGCCATAGTTGGCATCGTGGAAACGCGCTTCCACGCTCTCAATGGTCGTATTTTCTAAAACGGCTAAGATTTCGATAAGATTGGATATTCCTTTTTTGGTTTCGCGATCATAACGGACAATGGCTTCGGAATCGGTTACCGCTCCCATAATTTTTTTGCGTGCTTGAGCAGGGGTGTCAAGTAAGTAGATGACTCCCTTCTCTCCAGCGGCTGGATCATCGGATTTTGACATTTTCTTTTCGGGGTCACTTAGTGACATAATCCGAGCTCCAAGAGGAGGAATGTAGGGTTCTGGAACTGTGAATACAGGACCAAACCGATTGTTGAATCGCATGGCCAAATCACGAGTTAATTCGACATGTTGCTTTTGGTCTTCTCCGACAGGGACAAAATGAGGGTCATAAAGTAAAATATCGGCCGCCATTAAGTCAGGATAGGTATAGAGGCCGACGGAAAGTCCTTCTTCCCCATTTTTTTGTGATTTATCTTTGAATTGAGTCATGCGATTAAGCTCACCAAGATAAGTAAAACAATTCATAATAAAACCAAGATTGGCATGAGCGAGCACATCCGTTTGTAAGAATAAAGTGGTTTTTTGTGGATCAATGCCGCATGCTAAATACAAGGTCGCTAAATCGCGAATGTTACGCCGCAACTCCTCGGGATCTTGAGGAACAGTAATTGCATGCAAATTGGCGATAAACAAAAAGAATTCATAATCGTCTTGATAGATTTTAAAATTACGAATTGCGCCGATATAATTACCGAGCGTTAATCGACCCGTGGGTTTGATTCCACTTACCATACGTGGCATCTTGATGGCCTCCTTTGTGTATCAATATGAAAAAAAACACCGTTTCATTGGGGCGAAAGGACTCGCGGTGCCACCCAAATTCGCACTGATGTGCCTCTGTTTGCCGTAATTGGTTTACGGCGACCGCTCCCGATGCCCATTTCGACAGGTCCCTTGCTCGCTTGCACCTACCGCGAACTCGCTTGAAGGAAGGAAAACCATGACTACTCTCATCGTTCGTTGCATTTACATTCTAATGAATAAGTAGCCTTTCGTCAAGTCGAACCACGGCTTGCGTTTTTTTGCGTCTACTGTTAAAATGTTAAGAAAGGTGATAACATGTTAAAAATTTATACATCCCCCAGTTGTTCTTCTTGCCGGAAGGTAAAAACATGGCTGAAAGAAAAGAATATTGATTATGTTGAAAAAAATATTTTTTCAGCCGTTTTGAATGAAAACGATTTGAAAGAAATTCTTGCGAAAAGTGAAAATGGTACGGATGATATCATTTCCAAACGATCCAAGATTATGCAGGAACAAAACATTGATGTGGATAGTATGAGCGTCCGCGAACTCATCGCGTTCATACGTCAAAATCCTACCATCTTGAAGCGTCCGATTATTGTAAACGATCGTTTGATTCAAGTAGGCTACAACGAAGAGGAAATTCGAGTCTTTATTCCTCCAGAATTAAGGAAATTGCAAAATGAAGGCTGCGGTCCCAATTGCCCCAATTTCTGCGAGGGATGTGAAAAGGAACTCCGACAACTTAAATAGTTGGAGTTCCTTTTTTTACGGCTTGAATGGCACGCAACATTTTGGAGCGAGAGGGTGTCATCGCGTCGATATAGATGTTCTCAAAGAATTCCTTTACGATGGCATGCCCGACTTCTTCGTTATGCGTTTCATATTCAACTTCATAATCGATCTGATCGGCATAGCTATTCACATCAAAGAAAAAGACACCGCCTTGATAGGGAACGCTGAGTCGTTTGGTGGTTAACGAAGCTAGATAAACCAATTCGGTTTCAGGGAAGTGCAGACGTTCCAAAGTCTTTTTAATGGTCCCTTCCCATAAACCCTTGCCACGTACAAGATTTTCGAGGTCGCGGATGGTGATAATCTCAATGGTCTCAAGCATTCCACTTTCCAATGGAGTTTTGAGGGTTGCTTCAAGAATACTATTATATTCGCGTACACGAAAGAAAATTTGTTTTTCGTGACTAAGAGTTAACGAATCGGTGTCAAAATAATAGTTCGTTTGGGTTTTGGCGTTGCGAATGTCCAACATAAAATAATTGAGGACACGCTCAAAATCCTCTTTCGAGAGTAAATACTTGATTTCAATCTCAATGTTTTGTGCCATTTCGTTGTCCCCTTTGTCCTTACCTATGATACAATAAAATTGGCATTTTTGAAAGGGTGGAACGCATGAAATACTTTACGATTATTCATAAAAGTGATGCATCCTCGCGCGCATTAAAAGAACGAATGGAAGAACAGCTGATTGCTGCGGGTCTTTATGAAGATGCAAATGATCCCGAACTGGTGATTGTTTTGGGAGGCGATGGCAAGATGCTACGTGCCATTCATCAATACACCGAACAATTGGCGAAAGTGGCATTTGTGGGTATTAACACCGGGACGTTGGGATTTCATGCCGATTATCGTCCCGAAGAAGTGGATGCTTTTCTCGAAGATGTCATCCATCATCAGCCTCATGTGGAAGAACATCCCTTACTGGAAGTGGACTTACACCGCCCAGAAGGGATCGAGACTGCTTATGCTATCAACGAATTTCGCATTGAAAATCGTACATTTACCGTCGTGATCCAAGTGGAAATCGATGGTGAAATGTTGGAAGAGTTCCGGGGGAATGGATTATGTGTTTCCACGCCTTTTGGATCCAGCGCTTACAATCGTTCTTTGGGAGGAGCCATTGTCATGCCGGAACTCCCGGTGATGCAACTTTCTGAAATTGCAGGATTACAAAACAATGAATATTCTTCGTTGGGGTCATCTTTGCTTTTAGGGGGCTCCCAAACCTTAACGTTTCATCCCAAAGAAAAAGAAGCCTTATTGCTAGGCTTGGACCATTTATTAATTGAACGTGATGGCATTGAAACCATTACCGTGCGTCTCAGCAATCGCAAGGTGCGATTTGCTCGTTATCGTCCTCATTCCAGTGTGCAACGGTTGCGTCGTGCTTTCATTCGCTTTCATCGATAGGGTTTCCTATCGATTTTTTTATTTATTACGTTCACAAATTAATAAAATGAATATATAAATTAAAAATGTTAATTTTATTATTGACATATTTAATTATTGGGTATAAGATACGGGTAGAGAGGTGATCATCCATGTTAAGTGTTACGGTTCGATATAAATCGATTCCAATCCTCTTATTATTAGCGCCCCATGCTTTATTGTTGCATTTTGCTTCGAAAAAGCTCGAGCACGGCAAAGACAATACGCATCAAGCCATTGAAACCACGCGCCAAGACCATCACGACGTTGCAACCGTTGATGTGCGAGAAGAACTGCGCGTGTTACTCAATGAACTGCCAAGGGGCTTGTTAGTAAAGATTGAGATTAATGCATGGACCACCACCATTCGAAAACTATAACAAGGAGGACGAATCAATGGAAGTAATTGGAATTTGCCCGATATGTCAGGAGCGGTTGAATGTCGCAAAGTTGCATTGCAATCATTGTGGCATCGAGATTAGTGGAGATTTCCAACTCTCGAAGTTCTCCTATCTCGACAAACAAGAGTTGCGTTTTGTGGAATTGTTTTTGGCCAATCAAGGCAACATCAAAGGCGTGGAACGCGATCTTGGAATTTCCTATCCTACCGTTAAGAAAATGTTGGAACAAGTCATTCGGAAATTAGAATTGCCCATGCGTGGCGATGATGAAACCACCCGACGTCGTGAACTCATGGAAAAAGTCGCACGCGGGGAACTCAAGGCCGAAGAAGCGGCCAAACTCATGGAATAGGAGGGACATACCATGACCAAGAAAGAAATACTAAAAATGTTAGAAGATGGTGTCATCAATGTGGATGAAGCCATGGAAATGATGGAACATGCCGTCGAAGAACCGATGAAGGATGCTCCCAAAGCTGCACCTAAAACCGAGGTAGAAGTGTTGGACCCCATCAAAAAAGCAAAAAAGAAATACAAGTATTTAATCATTAAGGTTCGTAGTGGAGAGAATGGCAGTGAACGAGTCAATGTCACCTTGCCCGTCGGCTTATTGAAATATGCCAAGAAGTTTAGTGCGAATGTGGTTAAAGATGCAGAAGGGCGCGATGCTTTGAATCAAATTGATTTTGATGAAATCATGGCGATGCTCGAAGAAGGATCTGAAAACTCTAAGATTATTGACATTGCTGATGGCAATGAAACGGTCGAAATATACTTTGAATAAACAGAAAAATAGGGCAACGCAATCAAGCGATGTCCTATTTTTTTATTTGGATAAGAAGAGTTCGCCACTGATTGCGGCATTGGAGTCGGACTCAAAGAATTTTTGCACCAATTTCTCAGGCGTGAGATGACGTTTTTCTTCGCCAGAGACATCCCATAATATGGTGCCACGGTCCATCATCAGCAAACGATTGCCATATCGAATGGCATCCCGCATGTTGTGTGTCACCATTAAGGTCGTTAATTGTTGTTCGACCACCACTCGTTCCGTGAGTTCGAGGACCAACGCCGCT
>JBAYCP010000074.1:0-5113 GCA_041668665.1 Bacilli bacterium
AAAACAGAAAAAGAGAAATTTGCAGGCGCAGTAAACACTTATACAGTAGAAGCATTAATGCATGATGGAAAAGCCCTTCAATCGGGAACTACCCATTATTTTGGAACCGGCTTTGCTCAAGCTTTTAATATTCAATTTCAAAGTAAAGAAGGAAAGTTGGAGTATGTTCATCAGACCTCTTGGGGGATTTCTACGCGGTTATTAGGAGCTATTATCATGGTGCATGGAGATGATGAAGGGTTGGTTCTTCCTCCTCGAGTGGCTCCCATTCAAGTTGTGATTATTCCTATTCAAATGGCTAAGCCCAATGTTATGGAAACCGCGCGCAAAATGGAAGCTAGTCTTGCTTCAACGGGCTTACGAGTGGTTCTCGATGATAGTGATCGGACACCTGGATGGAAGTATAGTGAATATGAGATGAAGGGCATTCCAATCCGATTAGAAATTGGCCCAAGAGACGCTGAGCAGCAACATTGTGTTGCTGTAATGCGACACAATCGTGAGAAAATCATTATTCCTCTTGACCAACTTTCAAATATTATCCCAACACTATTGGATCGTGTTCATCAAGAAATGTATCAGAAAGCGCTCCAACACATGCAGCTAAATACCCGAACTGCTACAAACTACGAAGAATTCAAACAGATTATGGATCAACAAAGTGGTTATGTACGTATGATGGTTTGCGATGACGAGGCTTGTGAAGATAAAATTAAACAAGAAACTACGGCAACTGCACGGTGTATTCCATTCCAACAAGAACAAATCTCAGAAAAATGTTCAGTGTGCGGAAAACCTGCTACAAAGCTTGTGATTTTTGCGAAGGCATACTAAAAAAGAAGAATTTCATTATCCAAAATAAAAAAATATAAATAAATTAAAATATTTTTTAGGAACTTTAAGAAAATCCCCCTACTTAATTATGAGGGGGTGAAAATATGAACACCATGACAGCCAAAGAATGTCGTCGCTTTGTGCAAGCTCGAATGGAAGAATACAGAATCGCATTATGTTTCTTCGATAAGAGCGGAACCTATACACTCGCAGAAGATGAAGCAAACAAAGCGACCATAGAAGAAGAACGTCAAAAAACAGTAGACCGGTACCGCAAAACTAAAAATGATATTGAGACGGTATTGGATCATCTCGGACGTGAAGATGAGATGATTATTCGTAATGAGACGCTCATTCTTGCACCACGGTTGTGGTATCTACGCTATTTTTCACGTAGTACTTATTATCGTCGTCGCGACATTGCTTATCGTAGGTTTGTAAATTTCTATCAAGCCTAAATAACTTTTGATTAGACAACCCAAAGAAACAATGCTATAATGACCCCGTGAGAGGTGAAAACGAATGGATTATTCGGCTGCTTTCATCGAACTGATGAAAGAAAAAACTGGCAAAAAAGAAATCCAACCGGAAACCAATTTGCGCGGGTTGGGCATTGATTCCTTGGACTTGGTTGAAATCGTTATGGATGCTGAAGAAAAATTTGGGGTAACGTTTACCAACGAAGAATTAAACAACTTCAAAACTGTTTCCGACGTTATTCAGGCAATTCAATCGAAAAAGTAAAACTAACCCTCACCGGTTAGTTTTTTTATGAAAGAAGGAGCTTTATGGGATTAATCGATGTAGTTGACGTTCGTAAAGAGTATAGTGGAGACTTGCTGTTTGAGCATGTATCCTTTTCGGTGAACGCTGGCGAAAAAGTAGCATTGATTGGCAATAATGGCACTGGTAAAACGACTTTAGTCAAAATGATTCTTGGACAAGAACCCTATGAATCAGGAACCATATCTATTACGAATAAAACATCCATAGGGTATCTTTCTCAAGTCATGATTCGCTCGTTTGAACATAGTTTATATGAGGAACTCTTGGATGCTTTTCAAGATGTTATTCAGCTTGAGGGCAGTTTAAAGGAAGCAAGCCAAATGCTTGCACATAATCCTAATGATCCCATTTTATTAAAAAAATATGGGGATTTGGAACACCGCTTTTCTACTGCTGGGGGTTATGATTATCCACATCGTTTGGATACTATTATTCATCAATTCGGCTTTACACGCTCGGACTATGACCGCTTGATAAAAACATTTAGTGGGGGAGAGCGTAATAAGATTGCCTTCAGTAAACTTCTTTTGCAGCAGCCTGATGTTCTAATTTTAGATGAACCGACCAACCATTTGGATATGAATACTATAGAATGGCTTGAGGAATATTTGCGTACCTATCCCGGTGCGATTTTGCTGATATCCCATGACCGTTATTTCATTGATGCGGTCTGTAATGGGATTGTGGAACTTGCTTTTCATACTGGGGAGCGCTTCTCCGGTAATTATTCCTATTATCTAAACGAGAAGGTCTTGCGATATGAGCAACGGCTGAAAGCTTTTCAGCTACAAGAACGAGAAATCGCACACCTGGAAGAATTGATTCGTAAATTTAAGCCAAAACCAAGCAAAGTCTCTTTCGCTAAGGATCGCGAAAAGAAATTAGCTCGAATACAGGCTAATCGGGTAGAAAAGCCAAAAATGAATAGGAAACGAGTTCAGTGGACAATTCGTGCAGAAATGACCCATCGAGTGCGACAGTTCACCCTTTCAAACCTATCGTTTGGTCATCATAACCTTCCATTGTGTTGTCCGGTTAATTTATCTGTTTCAGCTGGCGACAAAATTGCAATTATTGGACCCAATGGAATTGGTAAAACTACACTGTTAAAAACCATCGCAAATATGATTACTCCTATCTCGGGGGAAATTATTCGACACCGGGAATTGAAAGTAGGATATATTGATCAAAATCAAATTCAAATCGATAGTGAGTCAACATTATTTGACTTTGTACACGATCAGTATCCTATGATGTCTAACTTTGAAGTTCGGCGACAATTAGGAGGTTTTCTATTCACGGAAGAGGATGTATTTAAGCGTGTTAATCAACTCAGCGGTGGTGAAAAAGTTCGACTTTCTTTTGCTATCTTAATGTTGAGGAAATACGATGTTCTTCTACTTGATGAGCCAACCAATCATCTAGATATTGAAACACGTAAAGTCCTTGAGAGTAGCTTGCGCGATTTTGAAGGAACCATTATCTTTGTCTCGCATGACCGTTATTTTATTGATGAGTTAGCAACTCGTATTGTAGAGTTAAACGAGCAGTCAGTGACAGTGTTTGATGGAGACTATGAACACTTCCAAATGGAAAATATTAAAATTGCTCCTCAATCATTGGAACCTTCTTCATCCGCCCCCCTAAAAAAAGAGATAACGAAGCCCAATCTTCGCACCTCCATCAAAGATCAGGAAAATCGACTTCAAAAGCTTGAAGAGAAAATGGAAGTTCTCCACGAAGAGATGCTCATGCCATCAACCATTCAAGATTATCGAGCCATGCAACAATTGGAAGCTGAACTTCGAGTGCTGGAAGAAGAATGGAATCGATGTAGTGAACAATACATGGATTTAATTCATCAAGAGGAATCACTTTCATCTTGAAATCCATTGGGTTCAATGCTAAAATAAGCATACTGTAAAGAAGGGGTTACAATGTTACTGGATGATTTAAAGCTAGCGAATCTACAAGCGCTAAAATTAAAAGATACAGAGGCACGTGCGATTCTTTCGGTGGCAATCAATAAATGCAATATGTTAGGGATTGAAAAAAAGAGCCAAGGTTTCGAGCTTCTAGACAGCGATGTATTAGTGATTTTGCAGAAGGTTGATAAGGAACTTGATGAAGAAATTGCCGCCTTTCAGCAAGCGGGAAATCTCGTTCGATTAGAAGGATTGCAACGTCAGAAGAAGGCCTTGTCACAATACTTACCACAACTATTAACCGAAGCGGAAATCGTTTCGATTATTGCTGGTTTATCCGATCGATCACTTCCAGCTATTATGAATTATTTTAAACAGCATTATTCAGGGAAGTGTGATATGAAAACTGTTAGCATCCTCGCCCGTCGCGGACAATGATGCTTTCAATAGGAGTGTAGTTCAACGGCAGAACGATGGTCTCCAAAACCATTAATGTGGGTTCGATTCCTACCACTCCTGCCATCCAATATTTTTACCCCTTTGTTCAAGGGGTTTTCTTTTTTTGGGCTATTTATCAAGTGAATTTCTCTCTTATTTGACAATTCTTATGGTATACTTACAGTATTGAAGGAGGGGAAAAGCCATGAAACTAGTGCATGTTTCAGCCGAAAATTGGCAACACGAGAATCTATGTTGTGCTCCTTCGGCTAGTTTTGCTGGTGTCTACCATAAAAAACAATGGTTAACAACTTCTTTTCAATCAGGACTCGTGATGTTACGAACGGAAGCACCTATTCATGCGATGATTGAATATATGCCTGCTGAAGAGGCTTGGTTACCCCTTGAAGCCCCGAACTACATGGTTATTCTTTGTTTTCGCGTCCGAGATCCTTATAAAAGAAACGGACTTGGAAAGCAATTACTCAATGCTTGCCTTGAGGATGCCCGAGCAAAAGGGAAAAA
The DNA here is from genome assembly GCA_041668665.1 of Bacilli bacterium. Lineage (GTDB taxonomy): Bacteria > Bacillota_I > Bacilli_A > RFN20 > UBA1709 > JBAYCP01. The sequence continues at coordinate 4,509 of JBAYCP010000074.1, forward strand.
TGGAGTCGTGGTTCTTTCTACTAAGACAAAGAAACCATTTTTATCGGATGGTGATTTTTTAAAACGACACGGATTTCAAGTAGTTGACTCAGCATTGGATGATGTCGAGCTTCTATGCTATCAATTAAACCCTTCTTCCCTAACTCCCCGCATTAAGGATTGTGCAAAAAAAGGGATGATACAAGAACAAGGAATGGTTATTTTATATACTTCTCAATGTGTCTTTACCGATGTTTATATTGATTTGCTTCAAAGCGCCTTTAAGCGTCAAAAATTATTGCTAGATGTCCATCATATCCAATCGAAGGAAGAAGCACAAAATGCCCCATGCCCATTTACAACCTATAGTGTTTTCATCAACGGAAAGTTTATAACTCACGAAATTTTAAGAGAAAAAGTCGCACAACAGTTGGCGAACTCTTATCATCTCTAGGAGGGCCCCTATGCGAGTGCTTGGTGAGTTTCCGGATATAGTATATCCTAAGAAACCGATTCTTTATACAAGGCATACAACACGAGGATTGGTTCGAAACCAAGCCGGAGAGATTGCAATTATTCATATTATTGGTGAAGATCAATTTGGGAAACGTGATCACTATGAGTTT
>JBAYCP010000075.1:0-5091 GCA_041668665.1 Bacilli bacterium
AAAGTTGCTCGCAAAAAAACCGAAGTCCATATTGCTTCGGAGTTTAGTTATCAAACACCTTTGTTAAGTGAAAAGCCCGTGTTCTTACTTATTTCCCAATCCGGAGAAACGGCCGACTTACGACTGTCTCTTGATAAAATCAAAGAGTTGCGTCGTCCGGTATTTACCATCACCAATGTGATGGGCTCCACCTTGGCTCGGGAAGCCGATGCCGCCCTCCTTTTGTATGCGGGACCAGAAATTGCGGTGGCCTCCACCAAGGCCTATACGGCTCAAATTAGTGTCTTAGCCTTGCTGGCTCAAAGCCTCTCTACCGAAGGAAACTTAGTTCATGAACTCACAAAAATTGGTTTCTATATGGAAGAAGTGCTGGCCCTAGAAACCCCCATCAAAGCCTTGGTCGAACGGTTATTGGATCATGCTCACAATGCGTTCTACTTGGGGCGAGGCATCGATTATGCCTTAAGTTTGGAAGCGGCTTTGAAGCTAAAAGAAATCTCTTATCTTCAAGCCGAAGGGTTCCCCAGTGGCGAACTCAAACACGGCCCCATTGCCTTGATTGAAAAAGACACTCCGGTCTTTGGTATCATCACTCGACTCTCCGCCGCTCTCGCGACACGTGCCAATTTGGAAGAAGTTCGTGCCCGTGGTGCTCGAACGGCAACCATTGTCTTATCGTCCTTCAAGAAACCCGACGATGATCTTGTTTTACCGGATTGCCATCCTTTATTGACTCCGATGCTTACGGCCATTGTGGTCCAATACATTGCCTATTATGCGGCAATACTTAAAGGGACAAACGTGGATAAACCCCGTAATCTTGCAAAATCCGTTACCGTTGAATAAGTATTGAAAAAGGCCATCTGGCCTTTTTTAATTATCCTCGTTGAAGCCATTCGCGTTGTTCCGCGACGGCCAGTAAGAAAACAAGTAAGAGAAAATAAGAAAAGTGATAGTAGGAGATGTCAATCATCCCATACAGCCCACTCCCCAGCAGGCCCAATAAGGCGAATCGTTTAAAGTCATCACGCTGGGTGACAAAGAAATGATACTTTTCATAGAAATGAATACCAAAAGCGGCGACCCCTACAAGTCCCAGGGAGGCGAGTGTATCCAACAATGTGGAGTGAAACCACGGGGTCGGATCAAAGACCGTAGGGCTTAACACAGTACCAATCCCCGTCAAGGGCGATTGAAGAAAGTGCTGCCAAGCGGAAGCATAGAGTGTCAGTCGGCCGGAGTCACTGATTCCTTCCACCAACAAGTGCTCCCACACATATTGAAGAACGTTGGGGGCCACCACCATCATGCCAGCAAGCGCTGCTGCAAAAAGCATACCAGCGAACCAGAAGGTCAGATGATGACGTTCCGCACGCCACCACAAAACAAACACCCCAATCATCATTAATGCCCAAGCACCAATCCCGCCACGAGACAGCGTCAAGACAAGGGCCAAGGATTGGATTACGACATAAAGCAAGGCTAACCCACGAGTCTTAGGATATCGAATGGCATGATAGGCGGAGAACGGCAGCAAAAACAACAACATAATGGCGACTTGGTTGGAAATGCCCCACCCCACATTGGGCGTGAACGTGGACGCTCCGACCAACTCAAAACGTAACGCATAATCGGTAAGTAGTTGCGCAGCCATAAGCGTTCCAAGATGCATGGCAGATTGCACAAAAGCTCGCGTCACATGTTCGCCTTGCGTACGACGAAACATGCGATAAATGAGCCAAAGGAGTACAATTAACAAGGCATCCACATAAGGAAAATCAATCGCTGCATGCCCTTCCGTACGCACTTTCGCCAGTGCATAAGCAAGAGCAATCGCTAAGAGTCCTAAGCCAAACATGCCGATGTGTCGTTCCCACCATGACCCAAAGTATGTCTTAGGCAAACGGTGACGCCACGCAAACCACCCCAAGCAAAGAACGATAGCTCCCACCATGATAGAAAGGAAGAGGAGGGGTAACGAACTCACCATGGTAGGGACGCTAGAAGTATCGCCCGCGCCAATCACATTGAGAAAAAGTAACGACATGATCAGTGGAAAAAATGGCGTAAGATCTTGACTAACCCGCAATACAAGCACTACAAGAAGCCCATAACCAATCAAGAATAAGGTGAGGTCTACCCGCGCAAACCAAACATAATACCCCCCACCATAAACCACTAACGCAAACCAAGGACTTGCAAGAAATTTTTGCATTCCGCGAAAAAACATTTTCATGGTAATTTTCCCGCCTCATCCTTGCGCTTCCTCATTTTTTGAAGTGCACGTCGGGGAAGCGAGCGGTGTTCCTTAGGTTCTTTCGGAACATGAACCACTCCGATGTCTTCCAAACTATAATAGGTTCGTAACGGTGGAATTTGTTTGCGTTTTCGCCGCCACCATTGGCGCACGCGCTGTCTCCACGTCCATGCAAAAACCCCTTCTTCTTCCAAGAGGGTAAGCAAGCGATGGGCATACTCATATCCTTTTTGAATACGCTCTTCGGCAAGTTCTTGATCAAAGCCAAAGGTTCCTGACCAATACCCAACATCCACAAAATTGGGATCTTTAAAATCGATGATGGTCACTTGAGGGGCCGTGGATGAATGAGGGGCTCCATACTCACTTAACGGAACAGTAAAAATTAGATTGCATCCTTCGTCGATGACGGATTGCAATGGCACATTGAGATATTTAAACCCATCGTAATAGGTTTTCCCTTCGATACGCACGGGATCGAAGGCTTTAGGGATGGCACTGGATGCCATAAGAATATGCTCCATTTCAGGAATGGATTTTCCATTAAGGGAAAACATGACCCCACAATCTCCTTCCACTTGAGTGGTCCCTACCCACAAAGGAATGGGACACGCGGAGACTTGAGATAAATCCACTGAAGTGGAAAAAATACGAAGCATGCCATCGCGTGAGAAAAATGAAAACGGTTGATCACGTTTTAAATAATCTTTCATAGGTTTCAATGTTAATACTTGGCGTCGTTTCAAGGAACGCCATATGGAAACCGCCGTGTCCACTTCGTTGGTAGCAAACACGGTTAGATTGAGTGCGCCAATGGAGGTGCCGGAGATGGCTTGGATGCGCGAAGCATAGCCGTGTTCAACGAGTGCTCGATAAACACCCACTTGATACGCACCCTTGCCGCCGCCACCACCAAGCACAAGACCTACTTTGGGTTGTGGCATGCGTATTCCTCTTTTCTACTACACATTAAACCGGAAATGGACAACGTCTCCGTCTTGCATCACATAATCGCGTCCTTCGATGCGAAACCGTCCATTTTCTTTGACGGCCGCTTCGCTACCATAGGTTAACAAATCAGTATACGAATAAATTTCGGCTTTGATAAATCCTCGTTCAAAGTCGGTATGAATGACTCCTGCACATTGTGGTGCAGTCATTCCTTGGCGGAAGGTCCACGCCCGCGATTCTTTGGGGCCAGCGGTTAAAAAGGTGGCCAACCCTAAACGGCGAAATGCGGTATGGATCAAACGATCCAAGCCCGACTCATCCACCCCGAGTTCGCGTAAGAACAAGTCACGCTCTTCCGCTTCCAACAGGGCGAGATCTGCTTCAATTTGTGCACAAATGGGCACCACATCCGCACCTTCTGCCGTTGCTTGAGTCACTAAGGCACGATAATGCGGGTTCTCTTCGGGATGTTGGAGTTCGGCATCACTTACATTCCCAACATATATCGTGGGTTTCATCGTTAATAAATGCAATTCTTTGACCACCGGGAGTTGAGAAGGACGAAATTCAAGGGTTCTTGCGGGAATTCCTTGGAGTAAAGTTGCTCGAATGATTTCCAAAACTTCCACTTCAACCATGGCATCTATTTCTTTATTCACACTGGCGCGTTTGCCCATGCGAGCAAGCCGTTTCTCCACCGTCTCTAGGTCAGCAAATATTAATTCAAGATTCACTGTTTCGGCATCACGAACCGGATTGACCGATCCATCCACATGCACGATTTCTGGATCTTCAAAACAACGAACCACATGGCAAATGGCATCCACTTCACGAATATGGGCTAAGAATTGGTTGCCCAACCCTTCGCCTTTGGATGCTCCCCGTACCAACCCTGCGATATCGGTAAACTCAAAGGTGGCATAAATGGTTTTTTGTGAAGCAAAACGCTTGGTCAAATCCGCCAAGCGTGGGTCGGTTACTTCGACCGTCCCTTGATTGGGTTGAATGGTCGCGAAGGGGTAGTTGGCCGCTTCGACTTGAGAATGAGTAATGGCATTGAATAAGGTCGACTTTCCCACATTGGGGAGTCCGACAATTCCTGCAGTTAGTGGCATGACGATCACCTGGTCCTTATGTCTTCGATAATCATAACAAAGAATTTCATTTCATGCAAAATAAAAAGCCACTTGCGTGGCTCTTTATTACTCTGTTTTACTAGATCTTGCGGATGTTGGAGGCTCTTGGGCCGCGATCAGAACTTTCCAATTCGAATTCGACTGGATCTCCTGGTTCTGCGGTTTTAAAGCCATCCACTTGTAAAGCGGAATAGTGGAAAAAGACGTCGGTGCCGTCTTCGGCGCGGATAAATCCAAACCCTTTTTCCTTGTTGAACATCTTGACTGTGCCTTTCATTCGTATAACCTTGTACCTTTCGTAAAATTTGCATCGACTGGTCTCGATACTATTAACATTGTAACACATGTTATTGAAAATGCAAAAGAAATATGCGTTTTTTTGTAAAATATTGAAAAGAGGGGTCCAAGAGTCCTTGGATCATCATCCACCTTCTCGACTATGTTGTACCAAAGAATCCTTTTGTAACAGCCGCCACGCCATCAAGCCTGCCCAACCTGAAACGAAAAAGGAAACCCCTAATAAGATAAGAAGATGCAAAGGAGTGAGGGTAAACAAGGGAGTGAATGAAATCATTGTTGCAAAGTTTGCGTTCAAAGAACGCAACACCATCCATGAAACGCCGGTACTGATTCCAAAAGTCAGTAAGGCCCGTAACCCAAACTCCCAAAACTGGATGAGAACAATATCTTTAGGACTCCATCCAAAAACGAGCAAACGTCCAAAGGTGCGACGCCGTTCATCCCACG
>JBAYCP010000076.1:0-5017 GCA_041668665.1 Bacilli bacterium
GTCAAAAAAAGAAAAACACCCATCATCCAAGCATTAGCACCACACTTCCCTGAAGTAGGTTGCTGAAGGGTCATCGAGCTTGTCTCTCGCCTTCTCTTTATGGTATCTCTATTGTATACGCTTTATTTTGTTTCTGTCAAGCATGAAAAAAGGAGAGCAACGGCTCTCCTGTTGAATCATCGTAAATCCGAATGGGGATCTTGTTTTCGAATGATGGTATTGCAAATGGGGCAACGAAAGACATCACGTTTCACGCGATACCCGCACGATTGGCAAAGCTTATAATCCCGAGCATTGTCGGCCATCATCTGGGCAGAGAACCCTTTTTCTTCTTCTTTCTTAGAAGCCTTCATCGGGCGTTGATAGGCTGGGATGGGACGCGAAGCTCCTGTCGTTTTTGTTGACTCATTCACCGGACGAACCGATGCCGTAGGTTTTACTTCGGTATTAGGTCGATAGGTTTCTTGGTTGATCGGACGACTCGGTGGTGGCGTTGAATCGGAGGAGGAGTTTGTTCGACTATTATCGACCATTTTCTTTTTTGCCGCAAATGTCGCTACTAAGCCAAACACGACAAAAACAAGAGGTAACGCCACGGCGGCACCACCTGAGTCACTAATACTCCCAATAATGGAAATAAAGATAATGATTCCGACAATGATAAATCCGATATTCTTGGAACTTGGTTCTTTTTGCATATGTATCACCTTGGTTCATTATACGAGATTTTACTTCAAAACACTACTCTTTCTTTTATCACATTGATTGACACCCGTGCATGAGTTCATTACAATAAAGTCGCAAAAGGGAGTGATTCCATGAATTTTATCGATGTCGCAATCCTGGGACTCGTTGGACTTGCTGCCCTTGTTATCGGCATTCGTTTGTGGAAATCAAGAGGACAATGTGCGAGTGGCTGTTCCTCGTGTGACAAATCTTCTTTGTGCCAATTGGATCTCTACAAAGAATATCAACAAACTAAAACCGCATCGATGGAGACTCCTTCTCCAGAATCAAACTCAAAAAAATAGGCTCTTGTTCTCCTTGAGGATGACGAAGAGCCTTTTATTATTCGGTGGATGATTCATGCCTTTATGAAGCATTCAAGAACCGACAGAGAACTTCACACGTTCGTATTAAGCAAGAGTAGGAAGACAACAAACGTTTATTTCTTCTCAAGTGTTTTAACGAGTACAAGTCGAGTTCCCTCGACCTCTTTCATGACATAACCATAGCGTCCATAAAACTTACGTGCAAGGTCGATTTCTAAGTTTGGCATCATTTCAGGAATGGTATGGACTTGAAGAAAACGCTTATTGTTTTGCAACGCTTCTTTTTCCGCCGCTTGAATCAAAGCGGTGCCAATGCCTTGATGATGGTACGCTTGTAAGACGCCCAATAAATAAATTTCTGAGGATAGTAGGGTGCGATCGCGTAATGATAAAAATCCAACAGGTAATGGGCCATCAAGATAGGCGACAAACATGGAGTAATCCACAATCGTACGTACATAGCCTTGGTTGGTTGTTTCTACCCCAAACCAATCAGGAAGATCACCCAAAATACGTTGGCAAATCTTTTGCTTTTCTTCCACCTGTTCCAGTCGCTCAATTCGCATGGATATGCTCCCCCTTCTCTCATACGATCTTTTCTTTGATTATACCATAAATCAAAGATTCTATTCGGTGCGATTCCGCTGTAGAATCCTCTCCCACGCTGGTTGAAAGGCCGTTGGCAAAGCAATGGTTTCTTGAATGTCATTGATGGTCTTCCAAGTGAACGGATTCGACTCGATCGTAACGAAGCATACTCGCTTCACATGGAGGATCCATTCCATATGTGAAAAAATATGCCGATACTCCCCCTCGGCTTGAAGCTGGATGACCCCTCCGTGAATGGGAGGCTCCTCCCCTTCTTCCATCGTTGTTAGCGGAAATTGCCACATCCCCGCTAGAACGCCTTTTTCTGGACGACGTACCAAAGCAAACCGTCCTTGATGTTCCATCATCCAAAGATGATAGTGATAAATGGGACGTGGTTTCGCCTTTTCTTTTTTAGGGTAATCCAATGGATTCCCTTGTTGGTGCGCAAGACATGACTTTTGCCAAGGACATACCGGACAACGAGGGGCACCATTCGGCAAACATACGGTAGCCCCCAGTTCCATGAATGCCTGAGTAAAGTCGCCCCTTTGTTCCAGTGGTAATAGGGGTTCTAATATTCTCGTTGCTTTCTTTATGACCGAAGTCGCTGTTCCCTCCAAGGGATCTGCTTCCATTCTTGAAAGCACCCGTAGAACATTTCCATCAATGGCTAAGGCCGGTTGCTCAAAGGCAATCGAGGCAATTGCTCCTGCAGTATAGTGCCCAATTCCTGGTAGTTTTTCGATTTCTTCGGCAAAGCGAGGAAATTGTCCTTGATGTTGTTCAACAATGATCGTTGCCGCTTGATGAAGCAATCGAGCCCGACGATAGTATCCTAACCCTTCCCACATTTTTAAGACAACCTCAAGGTCTGCTTTGGCTAAGTCTTCAACAGTTGGAAAAGTATCGAGAAAACGGGTGTAATAGTCGATAACAGTATCAACCCGAGTCTGTTGCAACATGATCTCCGAAATCCAAATTCGATACGGATCACGGGTATGCCGCCACGGCAAATCTCGCTGATTGGCTTGATACCAAGCAAGCAAGGAAACTGTCAGTGTCCTATCCATGCGCATGTCGCTTCCCATATGCGATAAGCTTCCGATACACGGGAAGCATCAAAGGTTCGGTGCAACGTAGTTCCAATTCTTCCAAAGGAAACCATTCCACTCCGCTATTTTCGTCTGGTTTCATTTGCAATCGCTCGGTTTCGGAAACTTCAAAAACATAGGCAACCGATAAATGCAAATGAACTCCAACATATTTCCCGCGTTTATGATGAGATGGAACCGGTAAGACATCCAAAGATGCAATCCCTTCTCCTACTAGACGCAAGGATTGAATGCCTGTTTCTTCTTTGGCTTCTCGAATAGCAACCCCTAATAAATCCGGATCGCCATCCATATGTCCTCCTGTCCATCCCCAGGATTGGTAGATGTTGTGATAAATCATGAGTATTTTGTCGCGAGCTTCGTTCATTAAAAAGCCTGAGCTCGTGAGATGCCCAATTTCATTCTCGCGAAGCAAGGCATCATGAGGATGGGTACGCAAAAAGGCAAGCATTCGTGCTTGGTCATTCACTTCTTGTTCATCCACAGGTCGATACGATTCAATCGCTTGATAATAGGTTGTTGTTTCAATGTTTGGCATAAATAAACCCCTTCTACTCTGGTTCAAGTATAAAGAGAAGGGGTGTAAACTTCAAGTCATGGGATTATGATTTGTTGACCAATTCGGATGGGAAGAGCTTCACAAAGACGGAAACAAGCTGTGGATCAAATTGTTGGTGAGCCTCTCTCAAAAGTTCGACAAGCGCCTCCGCTGTTGATTTAGGCTCACGATAGGGTCGCCCGGTAATGATGGCGTCGTAGGCCTTCAAGATGCTTAAGGCACGTGATAGCAAAGGAATGGCTTCTCCCTGTAACCCTTGAGGATAACCTGTACCGTCCCAACGTTCTTGCTGGCACAAAATATACTCGGCCACCGAACGTAGCTCGCCAACGGAAGCAGCAATTCGATAGCCACTTTCCACATAGGAGCGCACTTTTCGAATTTCGGTGGCATTTAAGGGTTCCACTTTATGTAATAAATCATTGTCAATGCTGACCTTCCCAATATCATGCAGTTGCAACAAAAGGGCGAAGTCACTCTTTTCGGCGGCTGAAAAATGTAAAGCGTTCGCAAACCGATCACCCAGTTCTAGCAATTGAGCCTCGTGTTGGGCATCATAATGATTCTTTTCATGCAACGTCGCTCGCAAGGCAGTCACTAAGTTTGCGTGATAACTTCGATTCAAAACCAACTTCTGCTTGTACATATGATTCTCGGCTTCTTGGAGCACCATCATTAAGGAAACTCCACCGGAGGGACGAACACTCCATCCCAGCGCAATGCTCGGTGCAATGCCGTTTTTATCGAAATGCCCATTGGTTTTGCTGCACGAAACTCGAATGTTTTCAACCATCTCATTGACAAACTGTTCATCCGTTCCATAACAAACCATGCCAAATTCATCGCCACCAATCCGAGCAACCAAGCAATGATGATGACGACCGACTTCATTGAGAATTTGAGCGACACGACGCAACAAACGATCGCCCGCTTCGTGCCCAAAAACATCATTGATTAATTTTAGACCATTGATGTCACCATACACAAGAATGACCGCTTCATTGGTTTCTTCAATACGTTGGAGTTCTTGTTCAAAGTACGAACGATTAAAAAGTCCGGTGAGTACATCGTGTTGGCTTAAATAAAGAATTTTTGCTTCATCCTTTTTTCGCTGATTAATATCAAGAATGATGCCCTCAATGACTTGATCGCCGCTAGCTGAATCTTGAAGCATGATTCCTTGTTCATACACCCAGCGTTCTTGACCTTCCGCAGTGATTATGGGATATTCTAAATCAATGCGCTTTCCTTTGTCACGTGCTTCTGCCCATAAATTCCATACCATCTCGCGATAGGCTGGAACAATCAAGTCGTTAAAGGATAATACACGATTGTAAAGCAAATCTTCGGGGGGATATCCTGTTACTTCCAAACTCCCCTCCGAAACAAATAACATCGTGTAATCACGATCCGCCCGGCAACGATAAACCATGCCAGGAATATTCTCAATCAAGATGGTTTTACTTTGTTCCAACTCCACAATGGTTTGGTGCATGCGATCATGGATCCATTCATTTTTGAGGGAGCGAATCATTAAAAACAACGAAAACGCAAACAAGGCAACAGCTAAAATAGCATAAAGAAGTCGCCGCTCGACCGGCAACCAAAAAAAGATCAAAACGCTAAACAAAACCAACAAACCATACAGACTAAACCAAAGAGGATACCGTCGCATGGGCAACTTCACCTCCGATAAGGAAGCA
>JBAYCP010000077.1:0-4984 GCA_041668665.1 Bacilli bacterium
AACCGCGGAACCCTTGGCTCCATCTTCGCTGATGACTATGTCATTATCACGAACAGTGGTACCATTCAAAACACATCGGCCGCAGCAGGAGCCATTGAGATTACCGGAGCCAACTCGGCCAACAGTTCGGTCACCAATTCGGGAACGATTCATTCTTCTCTTGGACCAAGCATCTATTATTCTTTTACTGAATATGGTAAAGTAACAAATAGTAAAACGGGCGTGATCACCAATGAAATTGGTGCCACCATCTCCTTTATGAATAACGCCAATGGCAGCATCAGCAACCTCGGTTCTCTCTCCCTTGTGGCAACCACTCCCAATACTGTTCCTGTGGTATCCATTGCTTCCTCTCCTGGGGTATCATTCATTAATGAAGGTTCACTCTATAGTCTACGTTCCGATACTCAAGTGCTGGTCGATACCATCGGTAGTACCACCACGATGAGTCTACTCAATGAATCCACTGGACGCATCGGTGTCCTACCTGCGAATCCTTCAACCCTCTTTGCTGGAGATTTCCTCCGCATTGGGGCAGTGACCGCAGGCATCCAAGTCACCAACAAAGGTTGGGTGTATGGCAATCTCAATTTCACCCAAACGACAACTGGTAGTAAATTCGACAACAGTCGTAGTACGGCAGTCTTCATCGGTGCCCTCACCATTCGATCCACCGATACCAACTTCTTCTACTCCATTGGTGAAAGTGGTCAGAATCGAATTACCACCTTACATCTCTACGCCAACAACTATCGTTTCCTTCAATACGTGGACTTTACGCCAGAAATTCTAAGGATTTATAGTTCCGTAACAGGCACGCCTACTCTCTCTGTGGGCGAGAATCTTACCATCCAACAACTCATTGTTGACGCTCCCATCGTCGTTGATACCTTTGCTTCCTTGCAAACAGTTTCCTTCAATGCGGCCGCCACCTTAAACAATGGTGGAACCATTACGACCTTGCATAACTATGCAACAGGCAGTGTCATCAACAATGTCATCTATGTTCAAAGTCTCCCCTACTATGGAACCATCGCTACGGTGAATCTCCATGGTAGTGGTGTCATCGTGAACGATCCCAACAACGGTGTGGGAACCATCATTCCATAAGGAGGACCCCTATGCGCAAAAAAATAAGCCGAATTCTCAGCATTGTACTTACCATTATCACCTTATCGATGATTGGTGCCGTCGGACTTGCTGCTCTGCAAATGGGGCAAAATCGTGGCGTTCCCACCTTGTTCAATCATAGTTTCTTTGTAGTCTCAACCGGAAGTATGGAACCCACTTTACCGATAGGAGTCGGACTCATCATTGAACGAGTGGAAGACTTCGAGAGTTTACAACCCGTCGAAGTAGACCCTCTTACCGAAGAGGTGATCCATGAAGGTGATATTCTGACCTTCTTCCTCAACGATCGCATCGTCACCCATCGCTTGGTCAAAATTGAAGTGAACCCTAATCAACCTGAAGTCTATGGTGCTAAACGCTTTGTGACTCAGGGCGATTGCTTCGGTTGTTCCGAAGATAGCCCAATTTATGAAGCTGATATTATTGGTCGAGTCGTGCACGTTTCTCCACTCATTGGCTTGATTTATCAAGTCGCCTCGAATCGCATCGTGATCTTGCTAATTGTCGTGATCCCACTCGCCATTCTTACATTCACGGAAGGTCGCACTTTGCTCAAAGCATGGAAAGAAAAAGATACCGAAGAACCCGCCAATACTCATTCGTCTACTTCTACTGCTGAGTCTACTCGCTCGCCCGCTTCTTCCCAAGAAGAAGCCACCAATTCCAAAAAGGAGGAATAATCCAATGAAATTAAGTTTTAAGAAACAATTGCTTGCCTTCGGTATCTCTGCACTCGCACTGGTTGGCGCCGGTGCTGGTATTACCTATGCCTTGTTCCAAGATGATGTAACCATCAGTGAAAACGTCATCGTGACAGGGAATTTACGGGCGGATGTCACCTTGTATGACTCCACCTCGGGCAGTGATGTCAAAATCTATGAACGCTTAGCCACCGCACTTACCCCTACGACAGGTTTCGAATCTGGCATTCTCATTGAACCCAATGATGTGATTCCTGCGACAGGCTTTGACTTCAAATTGGTCATTGTCAACCAAGGGTCTTTGAGCGGAACCGCCACTGTCACCTTGCAAAACATTTTCAATGCTGCCTCCAGTTGCTCCGGATATTTGCCATCTGGTGCCACTTGCACCGACTTGGCATTTAATGATCCCTTGGCCACGTTAGCAGCCGAACCAGTCGCACTGACTGCCGATGCCACCTTGAATACCGTAACAACCGGCACTCAAGTCGTCTTTGACGGTACCGATTTACTCGCTTCGACAGTTCCTGCCGAAGATACCATGCATCTTTTATCCGCTGGAGCAACAGGAGTCACTTTAGCAAGTACGGATACCCTTGAAATTAGTATTCACATCGATATTACCCTTGAAAATGATTACCACAATGTGTTGACCAAGGTCTTTGCCTTTGTCACCGCCCTTCATATCCATCTCGAACAAGTCGCCTAGCCGATAATTTTTCTCGATTGACGAAAGGGGTTTTGTCATGTCCAACCGTAAACGTTGGTTCATACGGATAACCGCGATTGTAGTAACACTCGCGGGTTTTCTGCTGTTCGTCAATCAATTCTTCCTTCAATCCAAACAACGGATGGAGCAAGAAATGGCCGATACCATCCAAGCAATCTCCTGGCAAGGAGCCGATCATATCCAGCATCGCTTGACTTCCAAATTCTATTTGTTGGAAGCGCTGGGAACCCTTGGTCCTTTGCACGATTCCTCACTGACAATTTCCGAACGTCTTGATGTGTTAGAAGGATATGAATCCAATCTTGATCAAGAATCCTTACTTCGAATGGGCATCATTGATGCCACGGGGACTGGATATACGACAGGCGGAGACACGATTGATTTTGCGCTCTCCGATGTGGTAACCAGTATCCAAAGTCATGGTGTTTATTTAAGTGTTCCCTTACCCGACCTTGATCAACCTACTCAATCGATGATTCGAATCGCTCAAGGGTTTGACGATGAAGCATCCAATGCTTGGATTGTCTTTGCGGACTACGCTGCTGCCGATTTCGCCGCGGATATTCTTCCTCACTATCCCGAAGAATACGATCGCTATGCTTTGCTTACCCTAAATGGTAGTCTGGTACTAGGGAATTCAAGATATGAAGCCTTCTTTACCACCTTAGCAGGGGAAAACGAATCCAGTGAAGTGACCGCCTTTCAAACATCCATTGGCCAATCCAGTTCGGCTTCTGCATGGCTCACTTTGGAAGGAACCGAATCCTTATTTGCTGCGGAGCGAATCGCCCTGGATGGGGAAGATTGGTTCTTTATCGTCGAATTTGATCAGGCGCTGCTCACTCAAAATATGATGAGTATTCTCTGGCAAAACTTTTTATTAATGTTAGCCTTTTTCGCTACCGCACTATTAATTTTAATCATTGCCTTCTCCTTCCACGACAAAGATAAAGCCATCATTCGCTCCTTGGCCTTGCGGGATAAAACCACCAAGTTGTACAACCTTAATGGCTTCTTGTTCTTAATTGAATCGAAGCTTCGGGCCAAGAAACGCGAACCTTATGCCTTTATTCACTTTGTGGTTCATCAATTTGAGCGTATTGAAAGTACCTTTGGTCCTTCTGCGGGGCGAGAAATTATTCAATTGATTGCAACAATTTTGCGTGAACAGGGCTATGAATCAAGCAGCGCTCACGAAGGATTTTCCAACTTCTTCTTACTGCTCCCCTATCATGATCAAAGTCAATTAATTCAAACCCTTCAACTTGTCCATGAACGTTTGCGGACTCGTGCGCACGATCAAAACATTCAATCCGATATTGCCTTACGCTTTGGCATTTATGTTCTCGAGGAAAGCGATCAAAATGCGGAAGATATCTTGTCCAAAGCCAACATTGCTCGCACCTCCTTATCGGAACACTCCCTTGTCAACTATGCCTTTTATCAAAATGAACTGAAAGAAACGGCCGTCTCCCAATTTACCCTCGATCAAGACATTCAATCGGCATTGATTCGCCGTGAATTCATTGTATTTTACCAGCCTAAATACAATGTCAAATCGGGTCGTATTGTCGGTGCAGAAGCTCTTGTTCGTTGGCAACACCCCTCCAAGGGACTCATCCCCCCCAGCATCTTCATTCCTGCGGCGGAGCAAAGTGGAGCCATCATCCACCTAGGTCGTTATATCTTTGAACAAGTTTGTAGTGATCTCGCTCAATGGCGTGATCAAGGACAACGCATTGTGCCAATCTCCATCAACTTATCGCGTGCCGAATTGTATCAAGACAACCTAATGTCCTTCATGCAAAATACCATTGTTCAATACAAAATTAACCCATTGCTAGTTGAAATTGAGCTCACCGAAAGTGCCGTCTCGAAGGATTTAATGTATGTGAAATCGATGATGCAGCAATTGAAACAAGCCAACTTAAAATTATTAATGGATGACTTTGGAACGGGTTATTCCTCGCTAAGCTATTTAAAGACCTTGCCCATTGATACCATTAAACTGGATCGTTCCTTCTTCTTTGACATCGAAATCGATGCCAAGAGTCGCGAAATTGTTCGCGCCATCATTAAACTTGCTACCGTTTTAAACATCGATGTCATTGCGGAAGGCGTCGAAACAGCAGCCCAAGTCGATATTCTGCACAAGATGGGTTGTTCCACCATTCAAGGCTATTTCTTCTCCAAACCTCTCACGCGGGAAGACTACGAGAAGTTCTTGCGCGATAATCCCTTTGAATCCAAAGCAAAAACACAAACGAAACGGAGGAATGCTCGATGATTGCTATTCTTGGAAGTCATGAAGATGACATCTCTTATCTTCGTCAAATCGTCAGCAATGTCCGTACCGAGCAGTTTGATCGCATCTCCACTTTTACCGTGGGCACCATTGGCAATCGAAACGTGGTGGTTGCGG
>JBAYCP010000078.1:0-4924 GCA_041668665.1 Bacilli bacterium
CAATGCTCGAATCTCACGCAAGGAATGGAGATATTGAGATTGGGTCAAACTATGATCAAAATACATCCAGATGACACTATCGACGGTATCTCCAGCTAACAACAACTCGTATTCCGGACAATACAAGGCCAAATCACCATCGGTATGTCCGGGAAAATAATGAGTTTGCAACCGCAATCCGCCCAAATCAAATTCCATTCCCGAGGTTAAGGGGCGTAAGATAACGGGGCGTTCGGGTTGTTGGATATTTCCTGAAGGAACAGGATAGGAGGATAAGGTATTTAAATAGGCGTGAGAGAGTTCGCGGCGTCGATTATTGTCGGATTGGGACAATTGACGCAAGGTATTGGGATGCGCATAGATGCAAGGGAATTGGGGATAACCCCCACTGTGATCAATGTGGAAATGACCCACGATGACAATAAGGGGAAGTGAAGTAATGGACTTCACAACACTAGCAATGTCTTCGTAGCCATAGGTGGTGTCATAAAGCAATGCGTGTCGCTCGCCTACGAATAAAGTGGCATAGACCCGAATGTCTTTGATTCGATACACGCCGGGTTTCCATTGTTGAATTTCATAATTGGATGGCATTCGGTGGTACTCCTTTCGTAGGAATCACGAGAAAAGCGGGCCGGTACCCAAGGGGCCGGCCCGGTAGGCGTCGTAGGATTATTCGAAAATTGCGACCGGACGGGCCCAGCCTGCGGTACCGCCTTTTAGCTTCACAGGGAAGACGGCGACTTTATAACCAAAGGGTGGTAATTGATCGAGATTGGCTAATTTTTCAATGTGGCAGTATTCATGAGTGCGGCCCACGAGATGGCCTTCCCATAAGACGCTCTTGTCGCCCGTTTCTTTGTATTTTTCGACAGCAACTTTGAAGGGAACATCCCAGCCCCAACCATCAGTGCCCATGACTTTGACGCCAAGTTCACAGAGGTAAATGGTGGCTTCGGCGCTCATTCCAGCGTGGGCATTGAAGTAATCGGGTTGATAAATCTTTTTATCGGCATCAGTGCGGATTAAAACAATATCCCCAGGTTTAACGGTATATTTGATGCGTTTTAATTCATCAATGACATCTTGTTTGGTAATGGCATAGCCGGCTTCTTTGTGATGAAAATCAAGCACAACACCGTCACCATAGCACCATTCGAGGGGGATTTGATCAATGGTCTTGGCGGGTTTACCTTCAGAGGTCGGCGCATAGTGAATTGGAGCATCCAAATGGGTCCCTGTATGTTCGCCTAAGGTGGCTTGACCATTGGCCCATAGTTTGCCATCGACAAAATCTTCCTTTTTTAAACCAAACATCCCAGCGGCTTGAATGGCCCCTTCATCATGATAAATGCGTTTGAACGTTGCTTTTTCAGGTTCGCACGCTTCGGGGTCGGTATAGACGGCTAAGTCAATAATTTTCTTCATCATAGTTCCTCCTTTTTATGATGGTAGACAGTACTTATAGTATACACGAATTAAGTCTTCTTTGCCCAACGTTTGAATAAGACTGCCAACCCTTGTCCACCACCGATGCAAAGCGTAGCGATGCCATAGGTGTGGTTTTGACGTCTCATTTCATTCATTAATTTGATGGTAATCATCGTTCCCGTGCAACCGACGGGATGACCGATGGAGATGCCACTTCCATTGGGGTTGACTTTGGCAGGATCAAGGCCCAATTCGCGAATGCAACCCAGGGCTTGAGCGGCAAAGGCTTCATTCAATTCGATGCAATCGATTTGAGCAAGCGACAGATGATTTCGTTGGAGCAATTTAGAGATGGCGGGGACGGGTCCCATGCCCATGATGGTTGGATCAACCCCAGCAACGGCAGCATCTACAATTTCGACGAGGGGTTCGATCCCTAGTTCAGAGGCTTTTTCTTCGGTCATGACCAGTACAGCGGCTGCCCCATCGTTGATGGACGAAGCATTGCCGGCAGTCACGACTCCGTGAGGATCAAACACCGGACGCAGGGATGAAAAATCCGCAAGAGTGGCCTGTTGACGGACGTTTTCATCCGTGGCAAACCAACGTTCTCCCTTTTTGTCTTTCAACAAAAGTGGGAGAATTTCGTCGTCAAATAAGCCTTGTTGAATGGCGTTAGTGGCGCGGCGATGGGACTCAAGAGCATAGAGGTCCAATTCTTCGCGTGTTAGATGATGCTGACGTGCAATGTTCTCGGCCGTCATGCCCATCGAAATTTCGGCAATCGGGTCATAAAGGGAATCGGTGAGTAAATCTACGACTGTTCCGTTGCCCATGCGATAGCCATCGCGCATGCGTGGAAGAAGATAAGGAAAGCGTGACATGACTTCCGTGCCGCCAGCGGCAACCACAGAGGCAAATCCGCATTTGATTTCCATATAAGCAGTAAGAATGGCTTGTAATCCACTCGAACATTGACGGTTGACTCCAAGAGCGGTCGATGTGACAGGAAGCCCTGCCATTAATGCTGCACCTCGGGCCACTAAACCACTTTCTTGGCCGATTTGAACGCAACACCCCATAATAACTTCCTCGATTTCGGAAACTGGAACATGGGTGCGTTGGGCCACTTCGGCAAGTACAAGCGCGCCGAGCTCCGTCGAAGTATAGTTTTGTAAGGATCCTTGAAACTTTCCGATGGCCGTGCGAACACCACCAACGATGACAATGGATGACATATAAGCCTTCTTTCTAAGGCAAGTAACCTTGAAAAAAAGCAAAGTGGCTATGCTTAGCCACTTTGCCGTTTTTGTGAGGAACTAAGCGAGGACTTGATTGCCTTTTTCGGTCACGGAGAGTTTCCGTTTCATCA
The DNA here is from genome assembly GCA_041668665.1 of Bacilli bacterium. Classification (GTDB taxonomy): domain Bacteria; phylum Bacillota_I; class Bacilli_A; order RFN20; family UBA1709; genus JBAYCP01. Next base: position 2,804 of record JBAYCP010000078.1, read on the forward strand.
AGCCAGCTTCGTTGAGATAGCCAAACTTCACAAGTTTCGCAATCAAGGTGGAAGCTTTTAAGGAGTTCAATCCATGAGATTCCACATAGGCATACATAGCTTCTTTGCCTTCTTTGATGGCGGCGAGTAAACCGGCTTCTTCAACGGTAATATTGGCAGTGAGCAATTTATCTTCTTTATCCGTAATCGTTGGAAGAAGTTTTTTGCCCGCGGCGGTGAGTTCAAATTTATAGAAATCAGCGCCGAAGAGTTTTCCACGTTGAATCAAACGTTTTTGATCGAGTGATTCAATGAGATCGTTGGAAATGTGGGAGTCGACTTGGAGATAATCGGTGATTTCACCCATGGTGTTGTAGCCTTTGCGGATCAAATCAAGAATTTGTTTTTCTTCATCCGATGCTTTAACTCCAGCAGGAGCTTCCCCAGTTAGGGTCCAACTCTTATCACCATAGTATTTAGGCTTGGTGAAGATCGAGAGAATTAAAGTAATACCGAAGGAGAGAACGACGCCAAGAGCACCCGGATAGATTTTGACAGCCGCGTTGAAGGATGAGGTAACGGGTTGAGTTAAATCATAGACGGAGATGCCAGCAATAACGGCGATGGAAACGAGCGAGCCCCAGAAGGCTGCTTTATCCGTGGCTTTACGATAGTAGGCACCCATGAAGACCAAGGCGGCGCTTGGGCCTAAGAAGGCGTTCGCGAACGCAAAGAGGTAAGATGGTCCACCGGGGAAGTAGGATAAGAAGTACACCATGACGGCCAAGACCACCATGACGATTTTCGAAGCATTCACTAATTGTTTTTGGGTGGCTTTTGGATTCAAGCGACGATTGTAAATGTCGCGCACAACCACGGCAGTCGCTCCAATGTGAGCGGTGGTGGCGGTGGAAACCGAAGCAGCAAGCGACCCAAGTAAGGCGATGGAAGCGACAAAGACAGGCATATTTTGAAGCACTGCTCCAAAGGCACCGGTAGCAGCACCCAAGGTTGGGAAGGTGGTTGTCGGCAAGAATGAACCGGCAAATGCCCCAATCGCGATCAACATGGCGTTGATGACAAAGAAGAGGATAATCCCAGCAAGAATATAGGATTTGGATGCAACCCGTTCACTACGGCAAGAGGCGACGCGGAGCCAGTAGTAGTTGTTGCCCCAAACAAGGAAGATCCCGAAGGCAAGGGTTACGGTTAAATAACTTGGATATTGGAACGAGAGGATTGGCATCCCAGAGCCGCCATTCACCCCATTGGCCCAAATACTTCCAGTTGGCCAAACAATGTTGGTGCCATAAGTGGAGATTAAGGCGATGAGCAGGGTAGGGAGTGCGATGAAGCCGACAATCATTTGAATGAAGTCGGTGACAGTCACTGCCCAGAAACCGCCCAAATAGGTAAAGACGACGAAGATTCCAAAGGTAATGGAAATGGCGAAGATTTGTGGCCATCCAGTGAACCCGCTGATTTGTCCCGCCATCGAAGCAATGTTGTTCGCTAAGATTCCGAGCAAACCGAAGGTGGTGGTGATGGTAACCAACAAACGGACGTTTTTGTTAAAACGCATTTCCAACCATTCTGGTAGAGTTTGTGCACCGTTCCGTCGAATGAATTTGGTGAACAAAATCCCATACATGATAATCCCTACCCCAAGGTAGGCGACGTTGAACATGACGGCATCGGCCATTCCGAACCAGACGGTCCATCCAGTGCTAAAGGCAATGGCGGTACCGGCAAACCCGATGGCGCAAACTCCGAACACGTTGATGAGGAGACCGACTTCACGACCGCCCAAAAGGTAGTCGGAGGAGTCACGACTCCACTTCTTGGTGACAAAACCGGCGCCAAGCAAAATTGCAAATAATGCTCCGGTCATGATCCCAAGGGTGAGTGCTACCTGATCGGTAGCGACTGCAAGCAGGTTCATATAATTTTCCCTCCTATATGAATGTTTAGCATTCAAGTCCCCTCCATACAAAATGATAGGCCTTACTAATTTCCGCGTCATGATAGGGAGTAAGGCATATGATTGGATTGTGGGGGCTTGGCAATACTACTACTGTAAGAATAGCAAAAAAAATTAGTCTTGTATAGTCATAAAACCGAATTTTGACCCGTTTTTTGTAA
>JBAYCP010000079.1:0-4757 GCA_041668665.1 Bacilli bacterium
ATCAGGATAAGGGCCGTATGATTTTGCATTTTTATCTTTTGCACTCCGTGCGATTCGCAAAAAGGGTGCTTTATCGTATTTCAATTGCACATAGGGATACGAACGATTGTCTTTAAGCATGATGTTATAACGAGGATTGTGTAAATGAATTAAATTCATTTCTAAAATAAGAGCCTCACGTTCCGAAGAAGTTATAATGGTATCAAAATCAGCAATTTCTCCAACCATCCGTTGAGTTTTACCTTCATGGGGACGAGTAAAATATTGAGGAACACGAGCGCTCAAGCGTTTTGCCTTACCTACATAGATGATTTCGCCCGAAATATTTTTCATCAAATAACATCCTGGAACGGGCTCAAGTAAACGAATCTTCTCTTGCAGAATGTCGTTCATTTGGAAAGACCTTCTTTGAATTGTATTACCGTAGCACCAACGCCACCCTCGCCTGCCCCACCCAAACGATAACTTTCGATAAAGGAGGCTTGGTCAAGAAACTGATGCACAGCTAAGCGTAATGCTCCTGTCCCACTTCCGTGAATAATGCGCACGCTTTTTAAACGAATTTGACGAGCATCATCCAAATATTTATCCAACAAAGGCATGGCTTCACTAACCCGAAGTCCAATTAGATTTAACTCCATCGGTATGGTACGTAATGGTCGATCCGCCTGAATGGATACTTTATTCTTTTTCAAAGCACTTGCGTTAGGTTTATGCGATTTTGCAAGTTGTTTGGCATGAACTTGAAGATTCACATTGCCAACAAGAACTACATATTCTTCACCAGATTTTCGGACGACTTTACCAGTTTTGCTCAGTGACAACACTTGAACTTGTTCTCCTACTGCATAGGAACGAACAGTCGTTTCTTCAATGTTTTGATCCTCTTCTTGTAAAGCGGTTAACTGTCGTTTTGCATCGATCCATTCATGCATTTTTAAACCATCACGTTGTTTGGTTTGCATCTCAAGGACAATTTGATCAATTCTAGCTTCTGCTTCTTCAATCTTATTGGCAATAATCGATGCAGATTTTGCTGAGAGTTCCTCTTCCTTTTTCTGTAGCAATTCTTCTTGAGTTCTTACCTTTATTTCTTGTTCGGCCAATTTCTTTTCTCGAAGTTCTAGTAGGTGTTTTTCATCATCCAAGCGATTCAATTCGGCTTGCATCGTTTCCATAAGTAATTCGGCTTGAGAACTATAGTATTCTTTATAATTTCTAGCACTTTGAATAATGGACTTAGGAAGTCCTAATCGCTCAGAAATTTCAAAGGCATACGATTGACCAGGGATACCCTGGCGCAAACGATAAGTAGGGCGAAGTTCACTTTCATCGAAATTCATGGAGGCATTTTGAAAAGAAGACTTTTGAACAGCAAATGTTTTTAAATTGGAGTAATGGGTGGTTGCCATAAGTATGCATTGACGCTGTTCAAATTGATCCAAAATGGCCATTGCCAATGATTCTCCTTCTTTTGGATCGGTTCCACCGCCGATTTCATCAATTAATACTAAGGATTGATGATGGGCTCCCTGCACAGTTTCGATTAGTTTTTTCATGTGAGAGGAAAAGGTTGAAAGCGATTGTTCGAGGGATTGCTCGTCACCGATATCGACATATATTCTCGAGAAAATACCTAAGCGAGCATCACTTTCTGCTGGAATTGGAAGGCCACTTTGCATCATGATGGAAAGTAATCCAATAGTTTTTAAAGCAACTGTTTTTCCGCCAGTGTTCGGTCCTGTAATCAGACAGATTCGTGGGCTGGTACCACCAAGGTGATAATTATTGGATATCACCGATTCGCGAGGCAGCAATGGGTGCCGTGCGTGACGCAAATACACTTCTTGTGTCTCGCTGATCATTGGTATGCTACCATCAATTGCTTTGCCGTAATGTCCTTTTGCCAGCATAAAATCAAGAGCTTGAAAAATTAAAACATTTCGTTCAAGAGGCTCACTATTTTGCCGAACTAGTGCGCTGAGGTTTGCTAAAATTCGTTGAATTTCATCTCTTTCTTCTTGTTTTAGGCGCATGAGTTCCGCATTCAATGACAAAACAAGTTCTGGCTCAACATAAACAGTTTGTCCAGAATCTGATTGATCGTGAATAATGCCACCTAGTGCATACTTGTAGGCAGTCTTGACTGGTAAGACCAACCGATCGTTACGCAGCGTAATAATCATTTCACTCAAATATTCACTTTTTGACCGCAACAGTTGATCCAACTGTTTTCGGACGGCCTGCTCTTTCATAATAAGAGCACGTCGAATGTGTCGAAGTTCAGGACTTGCAGCATCGGAGATTTCTAAATTAGGAGTAATACAACGATCAATTTCTTCCCGTAATGATTTACATGGAATAAGTTGAGCGCATAATTGTTTGAATCGACTCGTTGGTGGTAGGAATGATTGGATTTGTTTTTGATATTCATAAAGTGCTCGAATCGCATCTGTTTGACTACCAATCCGATATAATTCTTCAACATTTAAAATGCTTCCCTTAGTTGCTCGCTCGATTAAAGGAAGTAGATTGTGTACATAATCAAAACCAAAACCACCATAATGAAATATGATGTCTAAAGATTCACGTGTTTCATCCAGCCATTCTTGGATGATGATGGGATCTGTACTGTGTTCTAACTTTGCGGCTTGATTTCGTGCCATTTCTGTACGACAGAAGGCAGCGACTTGATTACGGATGGCATCAAATTCTAAAATTTCATAAAGAGTTCTCATTCACTATCACCTTTGTATCATCATATCAAATAATTCCCTTACAACCAACAAAATGTGATAAAATATAAATGTAGGTGATCATATGGAAACACGGGTCGTTAGTCTTACCGCTCCAGAAGCCATGCTTAAAAAAATGGCTGATTTTTATTATGAAACTCGGCAAGATTCTACGGATCCATATGTTCTTTTTATTGCAAAAGCCCCAAATTGCACAGTACGAGCCTATCGTTCTGGTAAAGTGGTTTTTCAGGGGAGAAATGCCACAAATGAGGCACTAATATGGCAAGAACAACTTCCACAAGTTCTAGAATCTAGCTGGATTTTTACGGATACTCATGCAGGTAGTGATGAAGTAGGAACCGGGGACTATTTTGGCCCTGTCGTAGTGGTCGCTGCCTTTATTGAAGCAAAAGATTTACCGTTTCTTCAAACCATTGGCGTTGCGGATTCCAAAACCTTAAGTGATAACCGCATCCGTGAAATTGCACCGAAATTATTAAAAAGAATTACCTATTCTCAATTGCATCTAAGTAATGAAAAATACAATGATTTAGTTAATAAAGGTTTTAATATGAATCGTCTTAAAGCCTATTTGCATAATCAGGCATTACTGAATATTCGAACAAAAGTTGATCAGCCCATTCCGTATTTTGTGGTTGATCAGTTTACCCCTGAACACAACTATTATCAGTATTTGGACCAAGATAAGCGTGTGGAACGCAATATTCGCTTTGTTACAAAAGGTGAAAGCAAATCTCCTGCAGTCGCCGTAGCATCCATATTGGCTCGATATTCATTCCTTGCTCACTTGAATCGATTGGAGCATACATATCAGATTCAACTTCCTAAGGGAGCTGGCGCACTGGTTGATCGCGCAGCTGCACGATATCGTGTCAAGTTAGGCGATTCAAACTTTGCAAAGATTGCTAAACTAAACCTTAAAAACACCAAAAAAGCCGAGGAATTAATGAACGAGTAGCGGATTATCCGCTACTCGTTTTCATTCAATATGGATATTTACCGGTTGGATTTTCCGATAAGTCACTCCAGCTGCGTCTAACATTCGCTTAGACGCAACATCTGTCGGAGTCCCATCGTATTTATCGTCGCTATAGATAATTTCACTGATACCACTTTGAATAATTGCTTTGGCACATTCGTTACATGGGAAAAGTGACACATAAATGCGGCAGCCTGTCAGTGAGCGGGTACTATTTAGAATAGCATTTAACTCGGCGTGCACGACATAAGGATACTTTGTTGCATTGAACTCTCCTACGTTAGTCCAAGGAAAGTCGTGATCATCACAACCTCTTGGTAAGCCATTATACCCTACTCCGACAATTCGATTTTCAGGATTTACAATGCAAGCTCCCACTTTTGTATTGGGGTCTTTTGAACGCAAGGCAGACAATAATGAGACACCCATGAAGTATTCATCCCAAGTGATATAGGTCTTCATTACGATTCCTCCTTAATGTTGGGGCGAAGCTGATTCAGTATCGATATAAAATTGGGTGGAAGTGGTGCCGAAATAGACATAGTTTGATTGGTACGAGGATGTACGAATTGAAGGGTTTTAGCATGAAGTAATTGCCCTCCATCGAATGCGGGTTTTCTAGGGCCATAGACGGGATCCCCCGCAATCGGATGTCCAATCCAAGCAAGATGGACGCGGATTTGATGGGTTCGCCCTGTTTCCAATTGACAAGCAATTAAAGTATAGTGAGCATAACGCTCCAACACTTGAAAGTGTGTGATTGCCGGTTTTCCATCTCCAACAACTGCCATGCTTTTTCGATGGGTAGGATGCCGACCAATTGGAGCATCAATGACGCCTTGCATGTCCCTTAGTTCGCCGTGTACCAAGGCAACATAGTGGCGTTCGGCAACTTTTTCTTTGATTTGCTTAGCCAATCGGATGTGAGCAAAGTCATTTTTTGCCACAAGCAATACTCCAGAGGTATCCTTATCAATACGGTGAACAATTCCAGGCCGTATGACACCATTAATTCCAGA
>JBAYCP010000080.1:0-4752 GCA_041668665.1 Bacilli bacterium
ATCGTCTGCTTAATTGTTTTAGGTGTCATCATGGCCATTGGTATGTTGATTCCACCTCCAGCAGTTGCAGCCTTGTTGTTGCTTGCCTAATCTGATTTAACCATCTAAAATACTATCTTGCATTCACGAGGAGAGAGCATGCTCTCTCCCGTGAATTCGCAAGATATTGTTGTAGGATACGCCTCTCTTCAATTCATTTGCTGCCGCCCGGCACTAAACAAAATGGATTGATTCCCCCGTTTCTCTTTTCTTGAACGTTAACCTCTCCCTTCGGGGAGAAACGTATAGGAAGTACATTCTTGTAAATACCTTTATAAGAATAGAATCGAGTTGAAGCTTAGGCTTACTCACTCATCGAGTGAGTGAATGCAAATCAATACGATGGCGCTCGCTTCATGCACGCTGTCCTAGTTGAGAAATCTTGACTATATATTGATTCCTACAGTGTGAACACATTCGTTATGACAGCGGCTTGGGGGTTGCTGTCATCGTAGACGGGTATTTGTATTCGACCCGATCTCGTAAATTTTTCTGAAAAATCTACAGGTATTTCCTTCCCTCGCTATGCGCGGGAAGGTTTTTTTCAAAGAAAATGGGGTAATCAAAATTTGACAGAACGCTTCCTATCAAGTACAATGAAACAGTAGAAGAAAGCGCTTTCTTTTTTATCAATTATGCAGTGGAGGAGGGTACTAAAATGGGAAATGACAAAAAAACTCGTGCGACAATTTACCAAGTTGCTAAAGAGGCTAATGTATCGCTTGCTACGGTTTCGAGAGTCTTAAATGGCAAGGGGAATGTTTCGCCGGAAACGGAACGATTGGTCAATGATGTCATTGCACGCTTGGGTTATATTCCAAGTGGGATTGCTCGCGGTTTAGCGACTCAACTTACTGCAAATGTTGGAATTGTTTTGCCATCACCTAATTATGTATATATCAATAACATCATGGCTGGGATGTTAGATGTTTGTAAAATTTATGGATATTCTCCTTCTGTTTTTACCTATGAAGGGATTAGTGATGTTGCAAGTGCCATTGATCGCGTGATTGCGTCACGCGTGGAAGGCATTGTCGTTTTCAATAGTCAATTGAATGCTGAAGATGTCTCAAAACTTACGAACTTTTCTTTACCAATCGTTATTATTGGCGAAGATAGCCTTCATCAGCACAATGCAAATGTGAACATTGATTATTCAACAAGTCTTGCTCGTTACATTACTGAACGAGTGAACCAAGGTATCCGGACGATTCGTTTTCTTCGCGACCCCAATAAGGATTGGCACATGATTAATCGGTTCCAAAATGCGATTGAAAGTGTTGTATCAACCGCCGCTGGAGTGGATTTTCAATCGATTGATATTTCTGATTCCTACACTGTAATCTATGATTATTACAAGACTCAATTTCAACATACACCTCCTGCCAATGAACTTTATATCCTTCCTAGAGATTCCCTTGCAATTGCCATCAACAATGCTGCCCTCGATCTTGGGTATCGCATTCCCGAACAACTAGAAACGGTTGCGATAGTAGGAACCAAACACGCACGCATGGCACGTCCACAAGTGTCAACATTTGAAGTCGATTGGTACGAAGTGGGGTCCATTACCATGCGTATGTTGACTAAGATGCTTCAAGGAACTCTATCTAATAAATCATATAATTTTGCGACAACGTATGTTCGCCGTAAATCCTCCAAACGATAGAAAGGTGATAGCTATGGATTTTATTACAGAGTTACAATGGCGCGGACTTATCAAAGATGTAACCGATGTTAATTTATTAGGCCAACTTCTTGAGAAGAAGGCGACACTTTATTGTGGGTTTGATCCTACTGCGGACTCTCTTCATATTGGACATTTAGTCCCTATTCAGATGCTAATGCGTTTTCAACGTCATGGACACCGTATTATTGCTTTGGTGGGAGGCGGAACCGGATTGATTGGCGATCCATCGGGTAGGAAGAATGAACGTCAACTGCTTACGCTCGAACAATCTTTGAAGAATGCGGAATCCATTAAGTTACAACTTAGTCAATTTCTTGATTTTTCCGACTCCAATCGCACCATTATGGTGAATAATTACGATTGGTTACACAAGATTTCGGTAATTGATTATTTACGGGATTTTGGGAAATCTTTCTCGATTAATTATATGTTAGCAAAAGATGTTGTTGCTTCTAGACTTCAGGATGGGATTTCATATACGGAATTTTCCTATATGATATTGCAATCCCTTGATTTTTTAAATCTCTATGAACGTGAGCACTGCGAATTGCAGATTGGTGGTAGCGATCAATGGGGAAATATTACCGCTGGCGTCGAATTGGTTCGCAAATCTAAGGAGGCTACTGTATGTGGTCTCACTCTGCCGTTAATTACCAAATCCGATGGAACAAAATTTGGGAAATCTTCGAGTGGATCATTTTGGCTTGATGCCAATCGAACAAGTCCGTATGAAATCTACCAGTATTTTCTAAATACAGCGGATGCTGATGTTGTACATTACTTGAAAGTTTTTACTTTTTTATCGCCAGAAGAAATTATGGAATTAGAGAAAACAGTTATCGAGGTTCCTGAACAACGCCTTGCCCAACGTCGCTTGGCCGAGGAAATGATTCGAATTATGCATGGGGAACAGGCATTGCTAGAAGCTCAAAAAATGACTTCTGTTCTTTTTGGAGGCAATGTTAGAGACTTAACTGCTTCTCAACTGCAAATTTGTCTACAAGGGGTTTCAAGTATCCAAGTAAATAATCCTGTCAATATTATTGATGCTTTAGTAGAACTCAAAGCCGCTAGTTCACGCCGAGAGGCACGCGAACTCCTAGCTAAGGGAACTTATTCGCTAAATGGAGAGAAAATTGAAGATTCTTCATTGATGCTATCTCAAGCGAATGCGATTGATAATAAACTGTTTGTTTTGCGAAGAGGGAAGAAGAATTATTTTCTAGTCCAATACATTCAATAAAAAAGGAAGCAATCCCTTTTTTTATCAACACGTGTCGTTATTGTGATGATTCTCCATATCTAAAACCGTTGATAACCTTTGCCCACACTGAAAGTGTGTTATAATTTATATAGAGGTGATAGGATGAAACGTCTATGTGTCGTAACTGGTGCGACGGGTCATATTGGTAATGTTGTTGTCCGTCAGTTGCTGGAGCGTGGAGACCATGTTCGCGTTTTGGTATTGCCCAACGATAATCTAACGTCACTTTTTGGATTGGATGTAGACCTTTTTTATGGCGATGTAAGAGACCCTTCTAGTTTAGCGGTAGCATTTGCTGGAGCCGATTGCATCTATCACTTAGCGGGGATTATCGATATCTCTCGAGGTCAGTATAAAGTAATGTATGCTGTGAATGTTGAGGGCACCATGAATGTAGTTCGAACTGTTCAACAAAATCCCGGACAGCGGCTCGCTTATGTTAGCTCAGTTCACGCGATTCCATTTCATAACAAAATTGATTTTATCCGTGAAGTGGACCAAATTGATGTTTCAAAGGTTAAAGGAAGTTATGGTAAGACCAAGGCGATTGCTACACGATTTGTTTTTGATGAAATTCGAGGAGGTCTAAATGCTGTTGTTTTGTTTCCCTCTGGAGTCATAGGACCCTATGAATTTAAAGTCTCCAATGTTGGACAATTATTAATAGAATTCGTGAATCGGAAAATTGTTGCCAAAGTTCGAGGAGCCTATAACTTTGTGGATGTTCGCGATGTTGCTGCAGGGATTATTAAAGCCTCCCTTTCTAATAAAAAAGAAGGATATATCTTAGGAGGAGAGCGAATAGATGTGACGACACTGTTTCAAATACTAGAAGAGGAAACTGGTGTTCGTTCTCCGAAATTATTTATCCCCATGTGGCTCGTAAAATCGACCTCCATCTTTTCAGAATATTACTATCGTATTCGAAGAATTCCACCTCTTTTTACAGCATATTCTTTATACACACTTACTTCTAATAGCTACATCAGTTCGGCAAAAGCCAAAAAAGATTTTGATTTTCAAGCAAGATCTATTCGAGAATCTATCCATGACATGGTGGACTGGCTCCGTAACAAGCGAATGATTCATATTAAGTCATCGGAAACAAATCTAATATAGAAAAAAGGCACTTGGTTAACGAAGCAAGTGCCTTTTAGATTAAACTAAGCGGTTATAATATTCAACGATGAGATTTTCATCAACTTCTTGATTAAGCTCATTGCGTTCTGGACGACGTACAAATACGCCTTGCATTTTGCTTGAATCAAAGGTCACAAAGGGTGCGAGAGTACCGGCAACTTCCATCGCTTGTTGAATGACTAGGAGCGTACGAGAGTTTTCTTTGACAGCAATAACGCTTCCTGGTGTAACTAAGTAGGATGGGATGTCGGTTTTCTTTCCATTGACTAGAATGTGGCCATGGGTAACCAATTGACGTGCTGCACGACGGGTGCGAGCAAGACCCAAGCGGTAGACAACATTATCGAGACGTGATTCAAGAATTCTTAAGAATTCGATTCCAGTAACTTCTTTGGAATTACGTGCGATAACAAAGAGACGACGGAATTGACGTTCGTTCACTCCATACATAAAGCGAATTTTTTGTTTTTCTTGCAGTTGTTTGCCGTATTCCGTAAGTTTTTTACGGCGGTCTGGTCCGTGCTGACCTGGGGCATAGCTGCGTTTGGCAAGCTCTCGACCAGTTTCTAGGGTAGAGAACCCTAACCGACGAGAGACTTTCCATGACGGTCCTACATAA
>JBAYCP010000081.1:0-4728 GCA_041668665.1 Bacilli bacterium
AGTCAAATCCCAAGAAAGATAATTCGACATGAATAAATCAGGATGGGCAAAACAAGAAAATAGACCCGTTGAAAGAGCTTTTTCAGCTAATTCCACATAATCAATAATATCAACAGTCTCCCGAGCATTTCCAAAGTAATCTTCAAAATGATTGTTCTTATAAGTGCGATAATGATTCCCAAATATTAAATATTCAACTTGTCTTGTAATTAGCAAACTACGAAGATAATCTTCGAGGTCAGGTGCATATTCAGCTTCCATTCCAATGTGAATTTCAATGCTTTTTTGATATTTATCACGAAGATTACGAATGGATAAAAGATAATCTGGCAACATCCGATAATCGCCTCGAATTCGATAATCCTCTTGTTGAATATTTGGAATCATTACATGGTCACTGAATCCAAGAATGTGATAGCCTGCTTGTATCGCTGCACATACGTATTCTTCATCTTCACCATATGCATGTCCACAGCGGTAGGTATGAGTATGATAATTAGCGAGCATGGTCATCACCTGTTTCTTGGACTTCGTTGGAGTAATCCACTCGAACGAGGTATAATCCACAAGCTGGCACCTTATAAGGAATTGTCGAGCGATTAGTGGATGGATGAAGGGCTTTGTAACATTCTTCGATGGAAATCTTACCACGACCGATAGCAATCAAAGCTCCCACCATAAAACGTACCATGTAACGCAAAAAACCATTTCCAACAAATCGAAATATAACCAAGTCTCCTATTGTATCAATGGATGCCACTGATATCTTTCGTTCGAAAGAAATTTTTTCAAATTCGGAGTTGGAGCAAAAATTGCGGAAGTCATGAGTTCCAATAAACATCGCAATTGCTTGTTTCATCTTTTCAACTTGAAGCTTCTGTCCATATTGATAGCAGTAGTCAATTTGAAGAGGATTATGAGTACCTTGATTCAACTCATACCGGTATTCTTTTAAAATTGCATCATGCCGAGCGTGAAAATCTGCAGGAACCTCACAAACATTCTTTACAAAAATATCATCTGGTAACAAACGATTGATTGCCTTGCACCAGGCATCACAACTCATTGATACTAGGGGATCAAAGTGAAATACTTGGCCTAATGCATGAGCGCCAGCATCTGTCCGGCCTGAGCCAACAATCGGAATAAATGATTTGTTAATTTTTGTCAAAACAAGTTGAATCTCATCTTGAATCGTTCGCCCATGGTGTTGTGTTTGAAAACCTTCATAATGACTGCCATCATAACTTAGGGTTACTTTTAAACGAGCCATACCAACACCTCGTTTAACCAGTTAGGATACAATCCAAATAACAGTGTTATTCCTGCAATGAGTAAAACAATAATCAAGGCACCCGTGTCATGATTTGCCCATTTAAGAAGCCGATATCTTGTCCGTTTTCCACTTGGATTATACCCTCTTGCCTCCATCGCATTAGCAAGATCTTCTGAGCGCTGGAATGAGGAAATGAACAAAGGAATTATCAGCGATACGATTGCAGTAATTTTTTCGTTTAATTTCCCTTCATTAAGATCAACTCCTCGACTGGCCTGTGCTTTCATAATCTTTTCGGTTTCTTCTAACAAAGTAGGGATAAAACGCAATGCAATGGAGATTGTCATCGCAATTTCATGAGCCGGAAAGCGGATGACTTTTAAAGGCGAAAAAAGCGACTCAAGCCCATAGGTCAAATCAAGGGGCTTTGTCGAAGCTGTTAATACCGTGGTAATTGAAACCATCATAGACAATCTTAAAAAGATCGAAATTGTTTGGATGATTGCATTTTGATAAACACTATATCCAAAAATAGTAAAGAGAATCTCTCCCGATCGTACTAATAAAACATTAAAAACAAACAAAAAAAGCATCATAAACCACATTGGCTTTAGCGAACGATACACCGATACTAGTTTAACCTTAGTTAACTTCAATAAGAGCAATGTGAATGCAATAAGAAGTCCATATCCCCAAGCGGTCATTGGCAAAAAAATGGCAATTAATAATGCTCCAAGCCCAATTATTTTTGCACGAGGATCAAGACGATGAATAATCGTATCGTAAGGAATGTATCGTCCAAGAGCTAACTGCTTCATCGTTGAACCCCCTTCGCTTGAAGGATGGCTTCGGCCAAGCTTTCAGTATTTCGAATCAATGACAAATCAAGCGAAAGTCCTGCTTTTTGAAGTTTTTTTGCAAACCGAAGACAGTCCGGAGCCTCAATAGACATGGCTTGTAGTAAACTTTCGTCAGAAAACACCTCCGCAGGGGATGCTTGCTTGGCGACTTGTCCATCTTTTAAGACAATTGCTTCGTCGCAGTATTGCAAAACATAATCCATTTCATGAGTTACAAGAATGATTGTTTTACCCAAGCGATTCAATCTTTGAAACAATTGCATCATTTCGCTTGCACCTCTTGGGTCAAGTCCTGCTGTAGGCTCATCTAGGATCAAGATATCTGGCTCCATTGCTAATATCCCAGCAATTGCCACTCGTCGCTTTTGACCCCCCGATAGTTCAAAAGGGGATCGCTCCAAAAAGGACTCATCCAACCCAACTAATTGAATAATAGAATGAATTTTTTCATCGATGGTTTTCGTGTCTTCTTTGAAATTTTTGGGACCGAACATAATATCTTTATAAACAGTTTCTTCAAATAATTGATATTCAGGAAATTGAAAAACCATTCCTGCTTTTTTTCTTAGTTTTTTTAGTCCCTTTGGCTTATCGTTTGCATGGATAACAAAATCATCCACTTGTACTTCGCCAGTCGATGGGGTTAACAAGGCATTAATGTGTTGTACTAAGGTGGACTTCCCACTTCCGGTATGGCCAATGATTGCAATAAATTTGCCTTGGTCCAATGTTAGATTTATATCACGTAACGCTTGATGTTCATACGGCGTTTTTGGCAAATACGTGTAAGTAACAGCCTTAAAAATTACCGACATAGTACTTTCACCATCTCTTCCTCATCACAATCGCTTAATGAAATTCCCCGTTTATCAAGAATACTGCGAAGTTTATGGCAAAAAGGGACGTCAAGATGAATGGCGACAAGTTCGCTTTCCCGCGAAAAAATTTCTTCAGGTGTGCCTTGAGCATATATTTTCCCTTTATTAAAAACGATAATTTCATCAGCAAATCGAGCGACATCAACATCATGTGTGATTGAAATAACGGTTAACGATGGGAAAGTTTTTCGTAAATGATTCATCATTTCTTTCACATCGCGTTTGCCCTTGGGATCAAGCATACTTGTGGCTTCATCGAAGATAACGATATTTGGCGACATTGCCAGAACTCCAGCAATTGCGACGCGTTGTTTTTGCCCCCCGGATAGGTGACTAGGTTCTTTGTCAAGAGCCTTCACCATTCCAACTTTTTCTGCGTATTCTTCAATGATACCATCCATTTTCTCACGTGGAACCATATGATTTTCAAGGCCGAAAGCAATGTCATCTCTCACAGTTGCCCCAATAAATTGATTATCTGGATTCTGAAACACAGTTCCAACCTTATTTCGGATTTCATAAACGGTTTCAGGAGATAATTCAATACCTTCGACGTGAATGGATCCGCTTTCAGGAGATAGTAGACCAAGAACCAATTTAGCAAAAGTGGACTTCCCGCTGCCATTGCGACCTAAAATGACAGTATAACTGCCTTGTTTGATTTTTACATTTAAATGGTCTACTGTGATTTTTCCTGGTTCATAGGAAAAACACAAATCTTTTGTTTCAATCGCGTAGGTCACAATTTCACCACTTTCCGTTCTTTTATTCTACTCTATTTACATCACGAATAGAATAGGAAAAAAGCCTTATCGTCATCCGGTAAGGCTTTTGATCCAGAGGATTAGACCAATTCGACGATGCACATTGGCGAATTGTCACCAAGGCGATTTTGAATTTTTAAGACGCGAGTATAGCCACCCTGGCGGTCTTGATATTTGGGGGCAACTTCTTCAAACAACTTCTTCAAAACAGTGACTTTTGTGGCTTCATCAACCCATTGGTCACGAATGACAGAAGCGGCTTGACGACGGGCATGTAAATCGCCGCGTTTTGCAAGCGTAACCATCCGGTCGGCCAAGACTTTTAACTCGGAAGCAGTTTTTGCAGTCACTTCTACTTTTCCGTAATGGAAGAGATCCGTGACGACATTGCGTAGCATACTCTTATTTTTGCTGGTAGTCCACCCTGCTTTAAAGCGGACTCCCTTTTTTCCATGAATGTTCTTACGTGCCATACGTTGGTTCTTCCTTTCCTATTCAAAGGTCTTGAAGCCTAAATTGTAGCTTTGCAAAACTTCTTTGACTTCTTTCAGCGATTTTTTCCCAAGGTTGCGAACTTTCATCATTTCTTCTTCAGTTTTTTGAGTAAGTTCATCGACGGTGGAAATTCCTGCGCGTTTCAAACAATTGTATGAACGCACGGATAGTTCTAGATCTTCAATTGTCATATTTTGATATTTGTTCATTGGTTCATCAACGGATTCCGACATTACATCTGTACTCTTCGCTTGGGCACTTAACTCGACAATTAAATCAAGGTGAGAAGTAAGCACTTTTGCGGCCAAAGCGAGCGCAGTATTTGGAGCAATTTCACCATTCGTCCATATTTCGAGAGAGAGTTTGTCAAAACTTGCATCGTGACCAACCCGAGTTGAATCGACTTCATAAGAAACACGTTCAATCGGTGAATAAGAGGAATCCGTTGGAATAAC
>JBAYCP010000082.1:0-4713 GCA_041668665.1 Bacilli bacterium
ACATTAAATCTTCTTGTTCATGTTGAACACGGTCAAAGGACCAGAAGGATCGTGTGAGATTTTGAAGCCACTCAAAATAGGAGACGGTGACGCCACCACTATTGGCCAAAATGTCAGGAATTACGAGCACGCCTTTTTGGTGTAAGACTTTATCGGCATCAATGGTCGTTGGACCATTGGCTCCCTCACAGACCACGCTCGCTTGGAGTCGTTCGGCTTCCCGCACGGTGATGGTGTTTTCCATCGCGCAAGGGGCAAAGATGTCGCATTTGACATCAAAGATGGCCTCACGAGCGAGACAAGTTTTTACTGCATGATAATGGGTGAGATCTTGGTCGGTTTTCACAAATTTCATCAATGGTTCAATGTCGATACCTTCGGGATCATACAAACATCCATAAAAGTTGGAGACGGCAACAATTTTGGCACCAAAACGCTGCATATAATAGGCAGTGTAACTACCGACGTTGCCAAATCCTTCGACGGCAACACTCAATTCTGAGAGGGGGCGTTTGGCGACTTCCATGGCACGCTTGGCCATTAAAGCAACCCCATAGCCAGTGGCTTCGGTTCGCGCCAAGGATCCATAAAGTTCAAGAGGTTTTCCGGTAAAAACACCTGGAGTAAATTCCCCTTTAAATTTCGAATATTCATCCATCATCCAGCCCATCATTTGACTGTTGGTATTCACATCGGGGGCAGGAATATCGACCTTTTCCCCAATAAAAGGGGCAATGGCACGTACATAGGAACGAGAGAGACGTTCCAACTCTCGGATGGAAAGGTCGCGTGGGTCGACGACGACGCCTCCTTTGCCTCCTCCATACGGTAAACCAATGACCGAGCATTTCAGGGTCATCCATACGGAAAGGGCTTTGACTTCATCCAAGTTGACATTGGGGTGGAAACGAATGCCACCCTTAAAGGGACCAAGGACATCACTATGTTGGCAACGGTAGCCTTCAAACGTACGAATGCTGCCATCATCCATTAAGACGGGGACAGCGACTTCCAAGGAACGAAAGGGTTCTTTGAGACGTTCATAAACAGCAGGATCCAGTTGTAATTGTTCACAAATGTCATGGACGCGTTGTTGCGCCATTCGAAAAGGGTTCAATGTTGGTTCACTCATGGGATGGGGGTTCTCCTTTATCGGTAATTTTATTATACGCCTCGACTACTCATTTGCCAATGTTGCGTAATGAGAAAAGGGGGGGTTTCTCTTTTCATTTGGGTGAAAATCCACTACAATAAGAGTGCGTGGAAGGGGGAGTTCGTGTTGAAACCATACGACCTCATCGTCGTGGGGGCTGGCCCCGCAGGAATCTTTGCTGCTTATGAGTTTACACAACTGATGCCAAAGGCAAAGGTGCTAGTGATTGAAAAAGGGTTGGACCTCGACAAGCGTCACTGCCCGATTTTAGATAAACGGGTGAAGGCTTGTCCCGTTAATGGGGAAGGTTATGCCGGATGCTATCCTGCTTGTTCCATTAGCAGTGGCTTTGGCGGAGCAGGAGCCTATTCCGACGGCAAATTTAATATTACCTCAGAATTTGGTGGATGGTTGACCTTGTATCGGAGTGAAGCGGAAGTCATGGACTTAATTCACGCCGTGGATGCCATTAATTTGGCTCACGGGGCTCCAACGGATATTACCGATCCCTTTACGCCCCATGTACGCGCGATTGAACGGCGCGGATACGGGGTTGGACTCAAATTACTTCGTGCCAAGGTTCGTCACCTTGGAACGGAAGAAAACATTAAAATCTTACGCAACATCCGCAACACCTTAGCGTCACGGGTGGAATTTCGTTTTAAAACTTCAGTTGCGGATCTCGACATTCATGACCATCATATACAAGGAGTACGATTGGAATCCGGAGAAATGATCTCTGGCACACGTGTTTTTGTTGCCCCTGGACGTGAAGGGACTGCGTGGTTTGAAGGAGTTTTACGCAAGCATGGTGTCGATCTTATCAACAACCGAGTGGATATTGGTGTTCGGGTGGAAACCAACAATGTGGTGATGGAAGAAATCAATGAAACCTTGTATGAGGGGAAATTTTTATTCAATGCCACCGTGGGGACTCAAGTACGGACCTTTTGTTCCAACCCTTCTGGTCATGTGGTGATTGAAAATCAAAATGGAATCATGATGGTCAACGGCCATGCCTTTCGTGATCCAAAACTTGGCAGTTCCAACACCAATTTTGCTTTATTGGTGTCGCATGCGTTCAGTGAACCCTTCCGAGATCCCAATCGTTTTGCTTCGGAGATAGCACGTCTCGCCAACCAACTTACCATGGGTTCAGTCATCGTTCAAAAGTACGGAGACATCTTAAAAGGACGTCGAACCACCGAGAAGCGGTTGGCCGAAGGATTTGTACATCCAACCCTTATTGAAGCGGTCCCGGGAGATTTAGGATTGGTGTTGCCATATAATACGATGAAATCCATTATTGAGATGATTGAAGCATTGAATCATATTACCCCAGGAATTGCGAGCGAGCACACCTTGCTCTATGGGGTGGAAGCAAAATTCTATTCGGCTCGTCCCGAAATCAACAAGAATTTCGAGACAAAAATCAAAGGGTTATACGTGGGTGGCGATGGGGCTGGGCTCACCCGTGGGCTTGCTCAAGCAGGGGCCAATGGGGTGGCAGTTGCACGAGCCATTCACGAGGAGGAAATGCATCATGAATGAATTACAATCCGGGAATGCCATTGATTTTTTGAATGCCATTGCCGCAGATACTCCCACACCAGGAGGAGGTTCTGTCGCCGCCTATGTGGGCGCCATGGCTGCATCGCTTGTACTAATGAGCATTCGCATTTCGATGAAACGCAAGGTGTTTCGCACCTTGCCGGAAGAAGAACAAGCCAATGTACGTGCCAACGTCGCCATCGTGGAACTTGCTCACGAAGCCTTTCTACAATATTACGAAGAAGACATCCAAGCCTATGCAACGTTTATGGCAGGGCTACCTTATGCCAATCAAGAAGCAAAGGAAGCCAAATTAACACGTTGTTTGGAAGTTCCCTATGAACTCGCAGAGTTTACCATTCGTACCGGATACGAAGCGCTTGCTTTGGAACCCTATATTAGCCCGATGATACGTAGCGATTATACCCTTGCTTATTCCTTATGGAGTGTTGTCCTCCAAGCCTCAGCTTCCAACATACGAGCCAACCTTGCCTCTTTGTCCAATCCTGCCCTTCATCAGCGTGTCCAAATTATGCTCGAAGAAACCTTGCCAGCCGCTCAGCAAACATTCCGAGCGAAAGGAGAATCCGTATGAAGACAGACATTGAAATTGCCCAACGTCACCGAATGAAGCCGATTGACGATCTTGCAAAAAAAGCGCGTATTCCTTTACGTTCGTTGGAACACTACGGGCGATACAAAGCGAAAATCTCCTTCGATTTTATCACGAAAGCGCGTGCACGCCCTCAAGGGAAATTAATCTTGGTTACCGCCATTACTCCTACCAAAGCAGGAGAGGGGAAAACAACGACTACCATTGGGGTCGGAGATGCCCTCACTTTGCTGCATAAGAAATCCATGATTTGCTTACGCGAACCTTCGATGGGACCAGTTTTTGGAATCAAAGGAGGAGCGGCAGGAGGCGGGTATTCTCAAGTCGTTCCGATGGAGGATATCAATCTTCATTTTACTGGTGATTTTCATGCCATTACCAGTGCCAACAACTTAGTTTCTGCCATCCTTGATAACCATATTTTTTCTGGGAATACCCTAAACATTGATCCTCAGAAAGTGGTATGGAAACGTGCGATGGATATGAATGATCGTGCACTCCGCCAAATTGAAGTTGCTCGTGGGCCCAAAAATGGGACCCCCCGCCCAGATGGTTTTCAAATTACGGTGGCCTCGGAAATTATGGCCATCTTGTGTTTGTCCAAGGATTTGGAAGACTTGAAGCAGCGGGTTGCTCGGTGCATTGTGGCCTATACCTTTGATGATCGTCCTGTCACTCTTGGGGAACTTGGGATTGTAGGAGCAGTTGCAGTGTTGCTAAAAGATGCCATCAAGCCCAATTTGGTCCAAAGCTTAGACGGAACACCCGTACTCATTCATGGAGGGCCTTTCGCCAACATTGCTCATGGAGCCAACTCGGTAGTTGCTACAGATTTAGCACTACATCTTTCCGATTATGTGGTAACGGAAGCGGGATTCGGGGCGGACCTTGGCGCGGAAAAGTTTTTTGATATTACCTGCCGAGAAGCAGGGTTTGCTCCTCAATTTGTCGTAGTGGTTGCCACCATTCGTGCTCTAAAAATGCATGGAGGAGTGGCGAAAGAAGCATTAAAAGAACCCGATTGTGAGGCTTTGATGCAAGGGGTCGATAATTTGGCTAAACATCTAGAAAATGTCCAGCAATTTGGTGTTCCTTATGCCGTCGCTATCAATCGGTTTCCTACCGATTCTCCCCAAGAAATTCAAACCCTTCTCGATTGGTGTGAACAACACAATCATCCAGCCTACTTATCCGATGTGTATCGGAAAGGTGGAAAGGGAGCTCTTTCCTTGGCCGAACATATTGTTACAACCTTGAAGCATGCATCCCCCATCCCCTTACAACCTCTGTATCCCATGCATTGGACCCCCAAACAAAAAATCGAACATATTGCGACGCATCTTTATGGGGCGAAGGATGTAGAATACTCGATGATTGCAGAAGAAGATTTGGCACG
>JBAYCP010000083.1:0-4712 GCA_041668665.1 Bacilli bacterium
CAATCCATTCCCTTGTCCATTCATACCCATTCGCTGGTTTCGGGGCGCCTTCAATGGTTTGAAGCACCCGTGGATGGGGATTTGTACATTGCCTTAATTCGTGGTAATAGTTATGCCTTTCAAGAAACTCTGACCTTTCGTTTCGATTGCTTACCACAGACACCCTCAATGACTTCGGTAACGCTAACTGAATCGAACGGACAATACGTTGCAACCGGTGTTTCTTTTCTTGAAGGAATACTCTTAGAATTCCCCGTGATTCAAGATCAATATTATTCCATTTCAATTTCCTCGGATGATTATTACTTTGATATGAATTATGGAAGTTATCAAGATGCTAATAACCATTATTACATACGCAATCCCTATCAACCCGTCTTTCGAATCGCATTATTCTCTGATATGACCATCACGTGGGAAATCGCTAATATCGAATAGACAAAGGGAGTCTTGCTCTTAAGAACTCCCTTTTCTCTCTACTATTTAACTCAACTGCCCTGGTAATACTTGTGGAACCAAAGGGGGGAAGCTTTGATCAAATTGCTGCAAAGCTTCTTCGTCGACATGGTACCCCTCGGGTTCTTCGTACGTTCCAACTTTACAATCAAAATAGCCAGGAATCAAGTCAACCACCATGAAGAATGGGGTCTTTTCTTCACGAGGAATCCCAGGATAATAAATGCCTCGATCTTGGGCACTTTCAAAACCAAATTTTTGGTAATAATTGGGGTCTCCCGTAATCGCAATTCCTCCTGCACCCATTAAATAGGCTTGCTTCATCGAATAACGAATCAAACGTTCTCCATAACCTTGTTTTTGGTATTCGGGCAATACGCTAACGGGTCCAAAGGTTAGGACCGGTAGGATGGATTCATCATCACCATGAATGAGAGCATAAGTATACATGATGTGGGCGACAATCCGATGATCAACTTCCAAGACAAAATCCAAATCTGAAACAAACTCAGGGCGACCACGAAATTGATGCAAAACGAAATGCTCCGAACATCCGGGGCGATACCGATTCCAAAAGGCAGATCGTGTCATTTCTTCCACATAACGATAATCGTCTTCCTTCTCTCTTCGTATGCAAATGTTAGCTTCTTTCTCGTTCATATTGATTACCTTCCTTCCCCATCCATTAAGACTATTGTCGCCAAAATGTCTTTAAACCTTTTTTATCTTCACAGTTGAATTCAATAATTTTTGCTAGTAAGTCATAATGAACTTCTTGATTCCAACGAATCCGAAAAAGCATCGTTGTGGCCCGATAACCAGCCTCATCAATCGATTGATTGAAATGAGCAATCCCCGCTTGTTCAGGAGATACTGCAAGATGTTCTTTGGCAACGCTAAAAGCAATGATGAAGGTTCCTTGATGCATAAACATCGGTTGATTCCACTTGATGACGGGTGTTAAATCAGGATATTTTCGTTGAATCCAAGATAACACTTCTTGGACACGATTCCGCTTGCTCTCTTCTTGAATTTCGTCAAGAAACACTCGAAATACATGATTATGATCCATGAATCGATTCTCCTCTATCTTTTAGATGGTTGGGTAGTAGATTGACATTTCCAATTAATCGAAACAGGATGGGGTTCATTGGAGATGGCTATTTTTTGTAAAACATTTTCCATTCGTAAACACTCTTCACTTGCTCGGCTTTCAATGAGACTCCACGAAGCATCGACCCCTAATTCATGATAACTTACTGCGATAGCGCCATACAAGGCTAGTCCAATACAGTGGCGCACGGAATGAATGGTAGACACAGATTGTCCAATGGCACGAGCAGCCGCTTGCGCAATAGGATTATCTGACGCTTCACGAGCTGCCTCATGACATGCTAGAATGGCTTTCTTTACAAAGGGAAATTTGGCTCTTCCCTCCATCCAATCATGAGCTGCTTGAATGGCACTTTGGGGGCGAAAATCATCCGGCTTATTTAAAATCCAAATTTTAAGTATCTCCTCTTCGCAATAAGTAATGACCCAATGAAGGATCGTCTCTTTGCTTTGGGTCTCAATGAGTCGAATCAGCGATTGAAGATAAGGAGCCTCCCAATCATGAAGCATTTTCCGATATTTCGTCATACAATCCTCCCTTTCACTATCTATTCTTAAAAATCTTGTAAAGACCTTCACAGATCAATTTTTTTCTATCAAAGAGTATGTTTAGAGGGACCTTTATTACTTCTATTTAGTATACAAAGAATATGATTCATAGTTTCATAGGGCGTTTCATTTGTAACATCAATCTTCGTGGTTTTCATCGGTTGATAATAGGGGATGCGCTCCATCCCTCGTTCAACATCTTGGATGGAACGAATTCCTTGCCCTACATCTTGTTGCGTGCGCTTTCGAAGTTCATCCGGCGAACAAATTAAGGATAAAGAATGAACTTGACAATCTTGGAGCTGAAGTTTTGAAAGGATGGAATCAAGAATGGATTGTTCATGCAACACCCATACAAAAATAATAGTTTGAATGTCATTACACTTGATAAATTGATTTAATAAAAAGACAATGTTTTCGACTACCATCTTCTTGGTTTCTTCCGTAACAAGAAAAGGATGTGTATCCCAACACCAGTCGCCATCAAGAAACACGCAACGATCATAATGATGCTTTAATAATTGTCCTACAGTCGTCTTTCCCACTCCCATGGGACCTCCAAGGATTAATAGATCTTTCATTACGTTTTCTCTCCAACCATTCATTATTGTAGACTCTTTTTATAGTCGATAAGAGTCATCACGGTTTCTAAGTATTCGAAGGAGCAAAGATTAATTGTAACAGGTAAATTCTTCCGCTGATTGATGATAGAATCGGAATTCTGAATCAACTGCTTGATTGCATCATCAATCGGGAGATGGATCACTTCTTGTGCCACTTTCATGGGGAAGAACAATGTAACTTTATAATAACCTTCCCAAATGGAAAGCCAAAACACCGTAATTTCCTTGGCCCCCCCACGTTTGCCTTTCCACCGATAAAGACCTTTACCAAGCCATGCATTCCCATCATGATAATAGCGCCAGTCCAAATCAATCTCATGTTGTGAAATCTCTCGAAGAAATTTTTGATAATAGGGAAAGGCTTGCTTTAGTGCCTCTTTTAAAACGCTATCATCTGGATAGATATTTTTCTCTCGTAACAGTTGGCGTTTCGAAAGCGGATGGAGTGCTTGGCCAATATTCTCTAAATTCATTGTTCCCCCCTCGATTCTATCATTCTAATTCCTACAGTATTGCCTTGAGCATTGCATCATTTTCAACATGCGTTGAAACAACCATATTGCTTGCAAAATCGACCTTGTGTGTATTGAAGAAACATCAAAATCGGCTGAAATATGTTTCTCTTTACATGGTTAGACAGGTGGTTAGATTATCAAAGTAACATACGATTGATTATATATGCTAAAGTATAAATTGCATATTGCTGTAGATTTCTTCAGAACTTTTAGTCAACTTGGAGTCTTATGATTATTGGTATATGAAACTATTAATAATACAAGCTGATATTAAATATCCAATTTCAATATAATTGCATCATATAAATTGACGTTTACAAATCGGTTTTTAAAATTCTCCCACATTCAATAAATCCATGTTTTTCTGCAAGTTTTAACATTGATAAATTACCGCTCCATGTTTGTATATATACTTGATGAATACCATGCGACTTTAAATATTCTATATAAGTCAGTAATGCTTGTTTCCCATAGCCGTTTCTTCGATGTTTCAAATTTGGAATATCGATACCCAAAGCATAAAACCCTTATGATTATGTATGTTTGATAGGATATTACCCAACCAATATGGGTTTTATCTAGGTCATTAACACAAATTTCAAATTTGGTTCTTATTCTTTCAGGACTAAATGTGTTGATTTGGTTATAGTAATCTTCGTATTTTCCCCTTACTTCTTCTTTTGAAGATTTCCCATTCTCCCATGGAGCATCCCATTTTTTCCACTCAATAATCTCCGTATTCCAAATCACATAATTTTCTACATCTGTTTTTAAAAAGTCTCTTAGAAATATTTTACTATCCCTTGATAATAGTTCCGTTTTAAACCTGATTTGCTATCCATATTTTTTAGAATAATCAAATCTTTATCCCCTCGTATTTTTGAAGTACCTTCTAAAAAATTAAGTTTCATACAAACATATTTTATACTATGATTCAATATTTTTACTCTCTTAAACAACCAATCGGTACAACAAAGACGCCATCTGGTCGTTTATATGCATACTCACCTAATCCACAAATCACACATAGTACTGTTGGTGATTTTTTATGATCCGTACGATCTAGGATCATTTTTATTTTTAGGAGATTTTCTGCAGCCTTATCAACCTGATTATGTCCTAGTTTAATTTCAAATGCGCCCCATGTACCATCATCTAACTCAATAACGGCATCTATTTCATCACCTGTGTCATGATGTCTAAAATAATATACAGATCCTCTATTTGCTTCAGCATATATTTTCAAATCTCTTATGACCAAGGATTCGAAAAGAAAACCAAAGAGGTTCAAATCTTTTAATAACATGGATGGACTCATCTCAAGTGCAGCAACTGCCAGAGAAGGGTCAATAAAATGTCTTTTCGGAGATTTTGCTACACGAGTGCTAGAACGATAGTTCATATCGTATGCTTGCTGATTATCGATGATAAATAATCGAGTTAAGATATCTAGATA
>JBAYCP010000084.1:0-4686 GCA_041668665.1 Bacilli bacterium
AAATCCGGCGCTGCTGTCAAAAAGGAACGAAGCACTTCAAAGTCTTGTTCCAACTTGATTTCTTTTGAAAGCTTGGAGCGCAGAAAATACGCATTTTTGGCGACAATCACTTTGTGATCTTCACCCAATGGCAAGGTAATAGCATCCGAAATAATATGTTGAACTGGGGATTCTTCACAATCAAAAGATACCAATGAAAAGTCATTGGGACTCGGAAGTATCGATTGGATGATAACAGAAACCTGTTTATCAATTAATGGCTTTTGGCTGCTATGTACAAGATAAATCATGAGGCATCACCGGTATAATTATATCATGTTCTTACCTTATATCGGTATAGACAATCGAGTTATCTCCAGAAAAACCATGCCCACTTCTCTTGAAATACAATGCTTCCTTGGAGGTCTGTGCGAAGGATACCAATTCCATTCCTGACTAAAGTATTAAGGACACTCTGATGGGGATGTCCATAATGATTGTTCATACCTACCATAATTACTGCAACTTCAGGATCCACCCAATCAAGGAATTGACTTGAAGAAGAAGTTCTACTTCCATGATGACCCAGTTTAATTACATCTGTCTCAAACGCTGGGTATAAATTCATGATATAATTTTCTACTTCGATGGGGGCATCTCCCATGCAAAGAAATCGAATCCCCATTAATTCAAAGGAAATGACCGCACTGGTCATGTTATCATCTGTAGTTTCTACTATTAGATGATTGAGATTCTTCAGTTTCAAAGAACCAAATTCCATATCATTTTCTTTCCAAGCATCAATGACTTGATTAACTTCAATATGTTGAAGAATACTTGGGAGTGCCCCCGTATGATCAAAATCATTGTGGGTTAATAAAATCGCATCCAATCGACGTATTCCACGCATGTTTAAATAGGGAACTACCACACGTTCAGCAACATCATACATGAGATTTCCTCCTGTATCGATTAAGATATGATAACGATCGTGAGCATCCGAGAGAAGGATACAATCTCCTTGACCCACATCAAGAAAGACGACTTGAGGAAATGGAGATATCACCCGCTGATATCCTGTGACAAAAAGCATTGCTCCAGCAAGTGACATCGCTAGCATTGATTCTTTTTTATTTCTTTTATCCTTGGACCAAAGATACCAAAACATGAACAAGAAAAAAATACTCATCGTCAGCCAGTTCATTGCCCCGACGACCAACGGTGGGCTTATTGTTGCTGTAAAATTCAACAATGTTTCTAAGCTATAAAATATAGGCATAAAGACTATATTTGTAAGGGGCATGAGGGCCACCACCATGGAAAACATAAAGGCCATCATAATGAGTGGGCTGAATACTATTTGGAACAATGGCATGAGTGGATGAATGATCCCACTCATTTGAAGAAGGAGTGGACTGATTCCAAAAGCAAGAATGCAAGATGTTGTAATCATAGAAATTATATTTTTTTGTGGAAGGAACAGCAAGAAGAAACTCACCAAATAGCTAAGCTGAAATGATACTAAATACAAGGATGTCGGCATCCATGCAAGTTGAAACAAGAGACAAAGAAAGAAACGAGTTGATTTCGCAAGCGATGGAAACAAAAAAAGAATTAACACATTTAAGTAGGCTCTTGTGGCTGGAATTGGAAAATTCAACATAACAATATAACATGTAAGCAATACAAGAACAATCGAAGAACCATACTTAAATCGCTTGGTACATCGATTCAAAAAGTTTGATAATAATTGGAAATGCATCCCCGAAATGACAAAGAGAGATAAGATTGAAAGGCTTTTAGCATTTTGATAAAGGGAGGATTCGATTTCTTGATTACCAAATACAAGCATAGAAACCCAGCGAGCACTAATGGGATCAATGGCACTTGTCATCCTTTGCTCCATTTGCCATCGCCAATCAGTGTTTTCTTGAATCAAGAGCGCACTACTTAATATGAATTCTCCTTGAACATTATTCCATTTTAGATATTCATAAAATGAGTTTTGTAACAACGGTTTTTTTGTTGGAAAAGGTTTCAAGGTTCCTACCAAATGATACGAAGATCCACAATCTTCATCCCAGTCGGCATAGACTAAGAACCGATCCCCGTCTATGGATTCAATTACACTATAATTGCTCTTACATTCCTTGCGAACGCCATCGAAATGGATGGTTTGTTCTTCTCTTATTATTGGTGGAGAAGGCGCAATGAGATAGAACAGTGCAAAACAAACCCAAGGGGCAAGCAAGGCTTTTGTTCCTTGAGACCGTACGATAAAGCAGGATAATACACCAAGAATTAGGAAGATCACCATTAAATCCTGAGTTTTTGCAATTATTCCAAGAACTCCTGCAATGACTGCATAAGTGAAAATACATATCATGGGGCAAGGGAGATGGAGTCACGTACCCCTTCAAACAGTGTGGGACCTATTCCATTCACATTCATTAACTGCTCTAAGCAACGGAATACACCATTGGTATTTCGATACTCTATGATTCGATTAGCAAGCACCAAACCAATTCCGGGCAAGGTATCAAGTGCGGCCATATCCCCATAATTGATAGATACTTTATGTTCGCCAATTGTTGCAATATACAAGTTCTGATTGGTTTCAAAAATATATGAAAAGTCCATTGCTTTTAGATCAGCGGTTTCCAATAAACCTCCACCCCTTAATAGTATATCTTGGAGTGATGTTCCTGGTGAAACGCTATAGGCTCCCGGTTTACGAATAGCTCCCTCAAGCGTAATTGTAACTTCTTCAATAGTTACTCCACTCGAAGAAGTTGTGGGTTGAGGGTAGAAAACGCTGGACCCGATTTGAGACAGCCCCTCTGCTCTCATCCGCTCGAGATGAATCATCCCATAAATATAACCGACAGTGATAAGAACAACGAAGAAAATTATTTTCATATTATCACCTCTTTCTTTAGATAGAGATGAATAAGCGTAAACCCTAACAAAAAAAGCGCTTGCGCGCTTTTAATAATCCTATCGTTCGATATTAATGATTTCTACATCGTAAGGCTCTTTTACCCTAACGCTGACTCGAGCCCCAATTCCATGATTTAGAATGGCTTGAGCAAGCGGTGCTTCATTCGAAATCTTTCCGTTCATTGGATTGGCTTCCACTGGACCAACAATGGTGTATTTATACTCATCGCCATCCATCAAATCCCGAATTGTAACAGTAGTGCCTAAACGGACAACCCGAGGAGCACCTTTGGATTTATCATCAATGATTTTAGCGTTCGCTAACATATTTTCTAATTCAGTAATACGGCTTTCGACTTGCGCTTGGCGATTTCGAGCAGCATCATAATCGGCGTTTTCTGACAAATCTCCTTGTGCGCGAGCTTCCTTCAATTCATTAATGACTTCTTTACGGTCGACTTCTTTGAGCTTTTGCAACTCATTTTGAAGGATTTCAATCCCTTCTCTAGTTAATAAAACTTTTTCGTGTTCCATGTTCTCACCTCAAACAATGCTTTTATATTATATCATATTTTATCAAAAAGGATACTACGTATTTTGGCAGAGATTAAATCGATTACAATCGGATTATGACCACCTTCTGGAATAATTAGATCCGCATATCGTTTGGATGGTTCTACAAATTGCATATGCATAGGTTTGACCGTTGAAAGATATTGATTGACTACTGAGTCAAGACTTCTGCCCCGTTTTTTGGTATCGCGTACCAGCCGACGAATGAAACGAATGTCATCAGCAGTATCTACATAAAGTTTGATATCGCATAATTGACGAATCGATTCTTCAGAAAGTGTCAAAATTCCTTCTAATATGACAACTTTTACAGGTTGCCGTATCCACTCAGTTTCTTTGCCGCGGTTATGCTCCACAAAATCATACAAAGGCTTTTCGATGTCTCTCCCATCTCTTAAAGTCATGAGATGGTCATGAAGTAAATCAAAATCCAGTGAATCTGGGTGATCATAGTTAACTGCTTTGCGCTCTTCCAATGAGAGATGGCTTAAATCTTTATAATAATCATCCAGACGAATGAGTGCAACTGGTCCAAAGGCTTTGCTTTGTTCAAATAACTTCAATGCAATCGTCGTTTTACCAGATGCAGTTCCGCCTGCAACTCCAATAATCACCGTTCTCATAAAATAGTTCCTTATTGTGGGAGTTCTTCGGTATCAATAACATCCATCTCATCTACTTCTTCTTGGTCCTCATTCATAAATGATTCGATAACTTCCTCTACCATGACCCATTCTTCTTCACTATCAATAGGGATAAGGTGCCCCTCATCATCATAAATAGAAGCAAATAAAGTAGTTTCTTCTTCTTCATTGTTAGGGTCAAAATAGACAACATAAGATTTGTTGCGGCGATCATCACGGAAGGTAAACATGATCTCCATTTCGATTTCGCGGCCTTCTTCATCCACAACGACTAATTTACTATCATCCATTTGAAACCTCCTACCGTTTCCGGTCTAAATAATTCTGTAGGATTACAACTGCTGCCATCTTATCAATGACTTGCTTTCTTTTTTTTCGAGACAAATCAGCATCTAACAATCGCTGTTTAGCTAGTTGTGTCGTCCATCGCTCATCAAGCATAACAGGTTTAATTCCTAGCAGTTCTTCAATTTGTTGAGCAAATGCCAAGGAACGTTGGGTCCCTTCTCCAGACTCTCCACTCATATGCAAAGGGAGCCCCAATACGATT
>JBAYCP010000085.1:0-4639 GCA_041668665.1 Bacilli bacterium
TATTTCCAACCGCAGCCTCGCTTTGGAGTAGCGGGAATGAACTCCATTACGTATTATGGAGCTCAAGTGCTCTTTGCACTAAGTCTCATTGTTTTTTAACGAGAACCAAGGCAAGCATGCCTTGGTTTTTTTTGTCTATCATTGTATAATACAATTACATTTAGACATTGGTCTAAATATTGGAACAAGTCGTAGGTGAGAGGAAGGAGGGAAACTATGGCGAATACCGCTGAAGTACTTAAAGCGATGTCCGATAAAACCCGTCGACATATTTTAGAGTTGCTGAAGCAGCAAGGACGAATGGCTGCTGGCGATATTGCATTGCAGTTTCCTTCGATGACTCAAGCGACCATATCCCATCATCTTTCCATTTTGAATGAAGTAGGGTTAATCCAAAGCGAAAAAGTTGGGAAATATATTTTTTATGAAATCAATACCACGGTGATTCAGGATTTATTGCAATGGATCATCGGTTTAACGGAAGGAGGAACCAACAATGAAACACCCGATGCGTAAAATGATGTTGATGAAATTGGTTTTACCGATTCTTTCGTTGGTGGGGACGCTCGTTTTTTATCCTTCTTTACCGACAACCCTTTCCTTTGGCGGTCAAGAAGAATTCCCCCGCATCTTTGCTTTCTTGTTACCGTTCCTCATGCTCCTGATGGTAGGGATTCTTGCGGGGATTCCTTGGATGGAACAACGACGAGCCCCCAAAGGACAAGGACTCCATGTGTCCACTTTGGTCACCTATCATCGTTTAACCATTTTGTTATCCCTGGTTATCTTTTTTATGCAAGTAGCTTTAGAAATTGGATGGCATGGATATGCCATGGATTTAGGAGTAATAGGTGTTGTTCTCTTAGGGGCTTCTGTTGCGTTTCTTGGGAATTACTTACCGCGGGTTCGAAATCATCGGTTGTTTGCCTATTACAATCCTTGGACCTTGCGTAGCCCATCCATTTGGCGATTGACGCACCGGCTAGCCGGAGTGTTGTGGCTCATTGGAGGCTTACTGATGATGTTAAGTAGCGCTTTTCCAAGTGAAATTCGGTTTTGGATTGTTTTAATTTTAGGAATTCTCATGTTGATGGTTCCTCATTTTTATGCATGGTATCTTGGCGCGAGGGGGCGATAACATGTCGCTGTACACCTTACGCAAGGCAAGTCGAATTTATACCCTCCCTACTGGGATTACCAGGGCGTTGGATGACGTCGATTTCACCATGGAAAAAGGGGAAATGGTGGTCATTCTTGGACCCTCGGGATCGGGGAAAAGCACCTTATTGAATGTCTTGTCAGGGATTGATGTTTTATCCGAAGGGGAGTTATGGTATGAGAATCGCAACATGACAGCGCTCACCCCGGAGGAACGCACGGAATTTCGCCGCAAGGAATTAGGCTTTATTTTCCAAACCTATAACCTGATTGCCAACCTTACGGTTCGAGAAAACATTGAACTTGGGAAACAACTCGCCCAAAACCCATTGCCGTTGGAGCCCTTACTTGAAACATTAGGATTGGTGGAGCAAGCTGAAAAATTTCCTTATCAATTATCGGGAGGGCAGCAACAACGCGTTGCGATTGCACGCGCCCTCATCAAGAATCCGAATGTGTTATTTTGTGATGAGCCGACGGGAGCGCTTGATGAAACGACCGGCAAACGCATTTTAGCAGCCATTCAAGAGATTCATCAATCGTATGGAACGACCGTTGTGATTATTACCCATAATCCAAGCATTGCCCAGATGGCTGATACGGTCGTGCGTCTCAATTCAGGTCATATTGTCGATTGGTATCAGAATACCACGCGGTTGGACGCGATGGAAATCGGGTGGGCATAGATGCGATTATTATTTTTAAATTCCCTAAAAGGGATTAAGAAAAAGAAATTACAAATGCTGGGTCTTATTGTGCTGGTGATGATCTCCACCGCCATTTATACGACCATGAATTCTGCCCTCGACCGGATGGATTCTATGGCCGAAGCCTATATGGAAACTCAGCAAGTGGAACATATGACGGTGTTTTTGAATGAGACCGATGTTTTAACGCGGGAGCATCTCGATGACATGTTCCGCATTCCTTTGCAAGCAGAATGGGAAGCGATTCGTGATGCATTGGAACCGGTCGTGATTACCGACGAGATGTTGCTCGAAATGGATCAAGATCAAGTAGCAGCGCTACGCGAACAAGTGCGGCAAGCGATGATTGCCCAGTTTATCGCAGCAGGATTTTCATCGACACTGGCGGAGCAAATGGCCACCCCCACTGCCGTGGATATTGTTTTAAAGAACCAAATCGGACAGCGCATGGCAGGTCCCAACTATCTCATGGAAGTTTTGCAAGGAGAGCAACCCATTAACGATGTGAATGCTTATCTTTTCTTTGGCTGTGCAGCCAAGTCGAGTGATACTTCGACCAATTTGGATTCCACTCGGCCATGGGCGACCTTTTGCCCGACCGAACGCGAGGATAGTGAGGAACCAACGGATAGCTGTTCCACCACTGATTCCAGTGAAGAGACCTCCAATGTGGTCACTCGTTTGTATGAACGATTCAATTCGATGACTTCTGGGAGTGCGTACGGAGTCGATAAATATGTGTATCTCAATGATGCGATGGATGAACTCGCGGAGACCTATGGACTCGTTTATGAATTAAGAGCCAGTAAAGTTGTCACGTATGAAGTTGATGGCGATGATCAAAGTTATGTGACAGGTGCTTTTATATACGATGCAAACGCTAAGCTTAACAAGCCCTTTTTGCTAGCAGGGCGGTTTCCAAGTAATGACAATGAAATTACAGTGAGTGATACGTTTGCGGCGCATCATCATTTAGACTTGAATGATACTTATTCCATGTCAGGAGTCGACTATACGGTGGTGGGGTATGCTTATGTGCCCGATTATATCTATCCCGCCTTATCCTTTAACACGCCACTTTATGATGCCAGTCGTCACACGGTCATGTACATGAATGCCGCGACTTATGCCGCATTGAATGGTCGGGAGAGTCGGTATTATTCGGCACGGTTGATCCATTATGAAGGAACACATACGGATCCCGAACTGGAAACCTTAGTCGATGCGATGAGTGAGGATCCCAAAATTATGTTTTTGATGTCCACAGCGACCATCAGTCCTCGCCTTTCCACATTTACGCTAGAGGTTGAAAACAATCGTATTTTTACCTCGTACTTAATGTATATTTTATTGGGAATTGCCGTCTTCATTATTATTATGGTGATGAAGAAACGAATTGAAGACGAACGCTTACAAATTGGTGTCTTAAAGTCTTTGGGTTATAAAACGTACTCGATTGCGGCAGGATATCTAGTCTATCCCGTGGTGGGGTCGCTCGCGGGAGGGGCATTAGGATATGGACTAGGAATTATCCTGCAATCGCCCATTGTCCAATTGTATCGCGCCTTCTATAATGTTCCCATGAACGAATTTGTATTCAATTCTCGTTATCTTTTGATGTCACTAGGGGTTCCTTTGGCTGCCCTTGTGACGTTGAGTTATGCCGTTGCTTTGTTCATGTTGCGTCATCGTCCTTTGAAGTTGTTGCGAGAAGGCAGCAACCTCAAAGTCAATGCCCTCTCACGAGCCATGAGCCGTTTGATTCATGGATTTCCTTTTAAAGCACGGTTCCGGTATTCCTTGGCCTTCCGCTCCTTGGGGAAACTATTCGCAATTACCCTTTGTTCGTTTGCAACAGGCTTGTTGTTAGTCTTAACCTTGATTGGCTCCACCATGATGAATAAGGTCATCGAGAAAACTTTTGGTGGCATGCATTATCAATACCGTGTTCAATACGACGTAACCCAGAATCCAAGCCTTGACCCGAGCGATGATCATCCCAATGAGGATTTAATGCTCAATTCTTCCCTTACCTTAGTCGCTGTGCAACGAGGCGATCAAACGGAAACATTGGAAAAAGAACGTTCTCTCACCGCCAGTGGGGTGGAACGCACCTTGAACCTTGTGACCATCCAAGGAAAAGATGGACAAGATATCAGTGAACTCTTGTGGGACGAATACGAAACCCCCGCCATTATTGTCAACGAAACGGTTCGCGTGTTGTACGATCTCCATGTTGGAGATGTCTTAATGCTCTCGAAGCGGGTCAGCATTAGCGAATCTCAACAATGCGGCGATGTCGTCCCGTATCAAGTCGTAGGGATTGACTATACCTACAATGGTTTGATTGGATATGTAACCAAGCCCTCGCTGACGGAATATTTGGGATATGAAGATCATGCCTATAATCTCATATATACGACCGAATTGAAGCCCGAATATCAAGAAAGCAACGAAGATATCAAGAATGTCTTTCGATTTGATGATTTACGTGAGAATCTAGCGATGGCCATGGAAATGATGAATCTTTCGCTATACATCGTGATTGGCTTTGCCGGAGCGATGGCTTTGGTCATTATTTCGGTCGTTTCCAATATTGTTGTGGATGAGAATCGTAAACACATTTCCCTGATGAAAGTGATGGGTTATCGCGACCGTGAAATTAAATCCGTTGTGTTAAATATTTATACGCCGTTTGTTGTTTTGGCCTATTTGGCTTCCATTCCGGCGATGATTGCCTTGCTTCAATACATTATTTCGTTGCTGGCAGAAGA
>JBAYCP010000086.1:0-4615 GCA_041668665.1 Bacilli bacterium
AATTAGAACTGCAAGGAGTAGCAGCGGCGAGTGGCTCGATGATATTTCGTGGTGACCAAACCATCCTTAGGGGTGCATTTCACTCTGGGGCTCATCAAACAAGTCGAATTATTGTGTTCGATGAGACCTGCCAAGCTCAAACTTATCCGATTCTGCGCATTGATGAGAATGATGTCCAAGCTTCTCATGCATCTGCAGTTGGTAAAATTGAAGATGAAATCATGTTTTATATGCAATCAAGAGGACTTCAGGAGCAAGATGCAAAACGTCAAGTAATTCGCGGAAGGTTCAATCCTGTTCTCACAAAAGTATTTCATCCCGCCATTCGTGAAGCACTTTTTCAGATGTTAGAAAAGCAGGTGAACCAATATGTTTGATGCAAATAAAATTCGACAGGATTTCCCCATGCTTCAAGGAAAGATGATGCAAGGAAAGCCTCTCATTTATTTTGATAATGCAGCGACTTCTTTTAAGCCTTGCATTGTAATTGATGCAATCAAGAGATACTATGAGAATGAATCAGTCAATGCCCATCGAGGAGATTATGATTTAAGCTATGAAACAAGCATGCAATATGAAAAGGCAAGGGAGGGAGTAGCCAATTTTATTGGCGCCCAGCCCGACGAAATTATTTTTACTTCAGGAACGACTGCTTCACTTAACCAAATTGCTTATGGGCTTGCAAATAGCTTTTTATCTTCCGGTGATGAAGTTTTTGTTTCTTATGCAGAGCATGCTTCCAATTTGTTGCCTTGGTTTGAACAAGCTAAAATCCACGATTTAGTCCTTCGGTTTGCGCCTCTCACCCCGGAAGGCTCAATTGATGTGATTGGACTTGAAAAAATGATATCGAAGCGAACAAAAGTATTTTCATTTGCTCATGTATCTAATGTATTCGGATATGTTAATGACTTAAAATCCATTGCTAACCTTGCACAGACACGAGATATTATGCTAGTTGTGGATGGTGCACAGGGTGCGCCACACTTACCGGTGAATG
Organism: Bacilli bacterium; assembly: GCA_041668665.1. GTDB lineage: Bacteria > Bacillota_I > Bacilli_A > RFN20 > UBA1709 > JBAYCP01. The sequence goes on from JBAYCP010000086.1 coordinate 1,001, forward strand.
TGCAAGACCTAAATTGTGATTTTTATGCATTCTCAAGTCACAAAATGTGTGGGCCAACTGGAATCGGTGTTTTATATGGAAAGCGCAATTTATTAAATCAAATGGCTCCCTTGATTTGGGGGGGCGGAATGAATTCAAGATTTGATTCGAAAGGGAACATTGGATTGCAAGAAACTCCCTTTCAATTTGAGGCTGGAACTCCGCATATCGCTGGAGCATATGGTCTTTTGGCTGCTGTTCAGTATCTAGAAACAATTGGGATGGAAAATATAGCAGCTTATGAAAGAGAATTAAGAAATTATGCTGTTTTACGTTTAAAAGAAAAGGTTCCTGGAATTATTATTTATAATGAGACTGCAGATACTGGGATCATAACCTTTAATCTTTCGGGGATATTTGCTCAAGATGCAGCTACCCACTTCAATAGTAATGGAATTGCATTACGAGCGGGGTTGCATTGTGCAAAATTATCACCCCAACACCTTATGACACCTGCGACAGTACGAGCAAGCTTATATTTTTACAACACATTTGATGAAGTTGATCAATTTGTTGAAGTAGCCAAGCGAGGAGGGGATTTCCTTGATGCATTCTTTCAATGATCCGTTGATAATGAGACAAATTATTATGGACCACTATGAACACCCTCGTAACAAACGAACGCCAGTTCATCTGAACTATAGGCACGTTCATATGGATTCCGCTTCTTGCATCGATGATATTCATCTGTATGTTTTAATGCAAGGAGATTTCATTTCTGACATCTGTTTTGATGGGATTGGTTGTGCGATTTCAACTGCATCGACATCAATCCTCACAGAATTAATAATGGGGAAAACCAGAAAAGAGGCTCTCCATATTATCCAGCAATACGAAGCGATGATTTTTGAACAGCCATATGAGGAAGATAGTCTTGAAGAAGCTGTGGTTTTTCGAAACACTAGCAAACAAGCCAATCGAATAAAGTGTGCTACCATTGGCTGGGATGGTTTAAAACGACTATTACATGAATAGTCAAAAATGAAAGGATGATTTTTGTGAACGAAGAAGCGAAGAGTATTGTTCAAAATCGCGAATATGAATATGGGTTTCACGATAAGGATACTTCGATTTTTCGTACACAAAAAGGCTTGTCAATCGATACAATTTTAGATATTTCTTCTCATAAAAAAGAACCCGAGTGGATGAAACAATTCCGCCTAAAAAGTCTTCAAGCGTTTTTCCGAAAACCTCTTCCTAAATTTGGCCCCGATTTATCAATTTTGGATTTTCAAGCCTATACCTATTATATTCGTCCCGTAGATCGTCAAGGGAAAAGTTGGGACGAAGTTCCTGAAACAATCAAAGACACATTTCAAAAATTGGGAATTCCCGAAGCGGAGCAAAAATTCCTTGCTGGAGTATCTACTCAATACGAATCGGAAGTAGTGTATCATAATATGTTAAAGGAAGTTGAAGAAAAAGGAGTAATTTTTGTAGATACTGATACTGCGCTTCGTGAGTATCCGGATTTATTTAAACAATTTTTTAATACAGTCGTTCCATATCAAGATAATAAATTTTCTGCTTTGAATGGGGCGGTATGGTCGGGAGGGACATTTATCTATGTTCCACCCAGAGTCCGTTTAGATAAGCCGCTACAATCCTATTTTCGCATTAATTCTGAGCGGATGGGTCAATTCGAACGCACCTTGATTATTGTTGATGAAGGGGCAGATCTTCACTATGTGGAGGGATGCACTGCACCGTTATATTCCAAAGAATCTTTGCATGCCGCAGTAGTGGAAATTATTGTTAAAAAGGGTGCGAAGTGTCGATATACTACCATCCAAAATTGGTCAAATAATATAGTGAATCTTGTTACTAAACGAGCCTATGTTGAAGAGGATGCTATGATGGAGTGGATTGATGGAAACATTGGTTCTCAGCTTAATATGAAGTATCCCGCTTGTGTCTTAGCTGGCCCTCGAGCAAAAGGAAGTTGTATTTCCATTGCGGTTGCAGGGAAAGGACAATATCAAGATGCTGGTGCAAAAATGATTCACTTGGCTCCAAATACCTCTAGCGTAATAATCTCGAAATCAATCGTTCGATCGGGAGGCACAGTAAACTATCGAGGACTCGTTAAACAGTCTTCCGATGCAATCAATAGCCACGCTCATGTGGAATGCGACACTCTATTGTTAGATGGAGATTCAAAAGTGATACATTGCCGACCAATATTGTTTCCAATGCAACGTCAAGACTCGAACATGAAGCTACGGTATCGAAAGTATCTCAAGAGCAATTATTTTACTTGATGTCACGAGGACTTTCAAAACAAGCAGCAACTCAAATGATTGTTATGGGATTTATTGAGCCCTTTGCGAGAGAGTTACCAATGGAATATGCTGTTGAATTGAATCAGTTGTTAGCATTAAACATGGAGGGAAGTGTAGGATAGTGGAAGAATTTCGTAAAATTATCGAAAATTCGATGAAAGATATGAGCCTAATCAAAATCACGATAAGCCAACCCATTCAAAAAGGAAACCAACTTCGAAGAGTTTTTGCTGCTCCCATTCAACTTCGTAATCAAATCTATTATCAACTGTCCCTTCAAGAAGAAAAACGAGAATTTCACGAAAATATTGAATCAGATGCTTTGATTGCAAGGTTAACTGAGTTAGCAACTCATTTTCGTCAAGCCTTCGTTCAAACAACTTACGAGAATTATCAAGTATTTTTCAATCGAAAAGGTATACATGTATTAAAACAAAAGAGCAATATGAAAGCACCAGCCGCTTTGGATCATGATCGAAAAAAGAATTATATCATACCCGAAGGGATTGCTGCTCCATTTTTTGTTGAACTAGGTGTCATGACCCCAGATGGGGTAGTGGTAAAATCCAAATATGATAAATTTCGACAAATCAATCGATATCTTGAGTTTCTTCGAGATATTCTTATATATCTCCCAAAAATTGGACCTCTTCGAGTTGTTGATTTTGGATGTGGGAAGTCTTATTTAACATTTGCTGCCTATTATTACTTGCATGACATTCAAGGCCGAGAAGTAGAAATGATTGGTTTGGATTTAAAAGAAGATGTTATTCAATTTTGCAATCAAGTTGCCCTTCGTTGTAGAATGAGTGGACTTCGTTTTGAAGTAGGGAACATCGAATCGTATGAATCCACATTGCCGATTGATATGGTAATTTCACTTCATGCTTGTGATACGGCAACAGATGCCGCACTTGCCCAAGCAGTTCGTTGGGGAAGTAAAGTGATTATGGCGGTTCCTTGTTGTCAACATGAGATTAACGCTCAAATGAAGAGCCGTAATGTTGCTGCAATGCAACGCTATGGAATTATACAAGAACGATTAGCTTCGTTGATTACTGATACAGCTAGGGCAGAGCTACTGTCTTTTTGTGGTTATCGCACTCAAATTGTAGAATTTATTGATATGGAACATACCCCCAAAAATCTCTTGATTCGCAGCATCCTGTCTCCCAATTCAAATCGTGAACAAGGTCTTCAAGAGTACCTTGAATTAAAGAATGAATTTCAGTTTGAATTTGCATTCGAAAAGCTGCTTATCAAACAGGGAATTAGTTTGGACAAAAAAAGTCTC
>JBAYCP010000087.1:0-4589 GCA_041668665.1 Bacilli bacterium
AAACCAGGCGAGAGTCGCACCGATGAGCATCATGGTGGAAACAAAGAAGGTAAGAGTGGAGAAGAGTAAGAGTTTTTTGGGTTTCATGGTGGCGCCTCCTTTCTGGAAGAATGGGGTTATTTGGATTTCGACTTCACTTTTTTGTTTAGTTTTTGCCGATGTTCGGCGCTTAGGATGGGTTCGGTAAGCTTGTTGCTTTTTGACTTGGAAGGAACGGGGAGGACTTTAATTATTGGAGTTGAAGGCTTCTCTTCGGAAACCTTTTTCTTGTTGTCAACCAAACTTGATGGTGGTAAAGATTTCGGCTTAGGAGAAGGAGAAGCGGAGACTGCGGACGCTTTGGCTTTCGCCTTTTCTGCTTGCTTGGCTTCTTGTTCTTGCTGTTTGGTCTTGGCTTTTTCGGCTTTGATTCGTTCGGCTTCGGCTTGTTTCGCAAGTTCACGCGCTTCTTTTTCTTTCTTCTTTTGAGCGTCGGCTTTGAGTTTGGCCTTCGCTTTTTCCCGTTCTTTTTTCTGTTTGGCTTGTTCGGCTGCTTTTTGTTTCGCACGTTGGGCTTTGATTTTTTCTTGTTGAATCCGTTTTTCTTCCGCGGCTTTGGCTTTGGCAGCTTCTTTACGGATTTTTTCTTTCACAGCTTCAATACGCTTTTGTTCGGCTTTCGCTGCAGCTAGTTGGGCCTTCCGTTGTCGTTCTTGTTCTCGTTTGAGTGCCAGTTGCTGTTGCTTGAGTAAGCGTTGCTTTTCTTTGCGTTCTCGTTCGAGCGCTGCACGACGTTCTCGTTCGGCACGGCGTTTGGCGGCCAGAGCTTCGCGTCTCAACTTGGCTTGTCGTTCTTTTTCTTTCTTTTTACGTGCTTGTTCGAGTTTGCGTAAGGCTTCTTTTTCTTTTTGAAGTTTTAAGCGTTCCGCGGCTTTGCGTCTGCGGATTTCGGCAGGACCGATTTCGACGATACGCACATGTTCGACAATGGTTTGTTCCTGATCATAATCGACTTCTTCGGTTTGTAATTTCTTAATCAGTTTGGGAGTTGCCATAATGGTACGATCAGGGATTTTCCCTTTGGCGAATTCCAACTGTTTGCGTTTGTTGTTCCGGAAGGTTGCAAACGCCACTAAGAACATATCATAGAGTTGGTGAATGTATTCTTGGTCGAATTCGGCGAGGGAATCTTTGATTTCAACGCTGAATCCGAGACCTTCATACGATTCGATGAATTGCCACAATTGGTAGCAAGCCTTGTAATCGCGATTTTTGGTTAAGAGATTGGTACGCATAATAGGGGGGGCGATATGCTTGGCGTTTTTCAAGCGATCCATGAACTCCGAGTTGCGGAATCCAATCACTTTATCGCGGAGGAGTTCCAAACGTTTCATTAAGCCTTTGTTGGTATCGGCTTGTCCTTCGTCATCCGAAGGGGTTACAATTCCGAGTTCCAATTTGAAGCGAATGTCGGCTTGGTTTTCGAGAACAAGATTGCTATCCATCGTCAGTCGATCTTGATCTTTGGTATCGGCATGTTCCACAATGTACTGATAACGTTTTTCGATGAAGACAACGAGCTTTTCAATTAAGGTTTTGATGAATCGATTTTCGTAGGTTGCATAATCATCTTCAATTTCATGCGTTAAGATTTTACTAGGAATGACATCCCCATTGGCTTCGACGGTTTTGACATAACGAGAGTTTTGGGCGAGATGGCGAATCGAGTCACGCGAGACGCGCTTTGCGAGTTCCACTGGCTTGATTTCCTGAACTTCTTTGAGGAAGCGTTTGGGATCGCGGACGATGTTATCGAGATGTTGGAAGGCTTGTTCGAAGTCTTCAATCCATTCCCGATCAAACTTTTTGGATTCGGTGCGATTGCTTTGATACAATTCGGTTTTCGCTTTGCGAGCATCGCTGAGAAAGGTTTTGGCAAAGGGGTCAGATTCGACAACTTTTTCGAAGCGAGCAAGATATTTTTGAAAGAACTTTTCTAAAGGGGTGGCTTGATTTTTCTTAGATGCCATAGGGGTATTCCTAGATCATCCGTTGCAATTCAGCAAGCCGTTCCTTGGATTCCAAGAAGTTGGATTTGCCGAAGAGTTTATCAATTTCAACCGTGAGTTCTTTCAGTTCGTTGCGCATGTAGGAAATGTTGAGCGTTTCCATTTTGCGAAGAATCTTATGAGCGAAGAAGTAATCGAGCGCATCAAGTTCGGATCCACCACAGGCAACGAAGACAGGAATGAAGATCCGGATTTGCCGTAAGAGACGATTGCCGACAGGGAGTTTAAACTTGGTGATAAGGAAGTCGTCCAATTTCGAGAAGCGTTCCAATGTTTTGGTGGAAATCGGATAGTTGGTGGAGGCTTCGTAGAAGAGACGGCTGAGGTAGTCATAACTGCAATTGATGGGTTCGGCATATTCGGCATCGAAGGATTCCCCACGAGCCGAGAATTCAATAGGAATCGCCCGGTCATAAACTTTGTCAGTAATGGTGAAGGTCGAGTCATCTTTGTTGGCGGTGCCGACGAACCACACATTTTGTGGAACGAGTAATTTGCCGTCGCGGATGTGTTTGGGATCTCCCGATTGAGGATTGGGAACCAAATCAATGAGCCATTCACTGGCATCGGGCATTTCCATAATGGAAAGAAATTCTGCGAAGTAGTACTCAATCCGTGCCAAGTTCATTTCATCCAAGATGATGAAACTTAAGTCTTGGCGATAGGTGCTTTCGTAGAGATCACGCAAGAAGTCGGTTTCATTGAACTTCTTGGTAAACTCATTGAGATAGCCGAGCAATTCTGCCCGATCACGCCACGAGGGTTGGACCGAGATGATGGAGGCACTATGCTGGAAGAATTTTCCTAATGCATAGGGTAAGCTCGTTTTCCCAGTTCCACTAAGCCCTTCCAAAATAATGATTTTGGAGGTTGCCATCCCCGCAAAGAAGAGCGAGATGGTTTTCGCGGAATAGAAGAGACCTAGTTGAGAAGCGGAGTAGTTGCGGAACCGTTGCACCACTTGTTCGAGACCCACCATATCGAGATCCGACATCACAATTTCGGTGTTGGAGTCTAAATACTTTCGATCGACAGCCTCAAGTTTTACAAAGCGAGTGGGGAGGAGAGCGGCATCCGTCGTGGCAGCTGCTTCCTCGGTTTCGCCCGAGGTTCCATTGGGACGCAAGCCCAATTGACCAACTTTAAGATTGAGGATTTTATTCTTTTCCATGACCGCCTGGTAGAGTTTATTGTTGAGTTCGGCCACTTGCTCGACGAGTAAATCTTTGTCGAGTTCACTGCGGTAGAACTTCACGTATTTCTTGCCCCATACGATGAGTTTGAGAACAAGGACCACGAGGATGGCAAGAATGAAGAGGAAGGAGAGAATGGTTAATACCCACGACCAGAAATTGAATTCGCCGGAATAGATCCGCAGAATTTCAAAATAACGCGAAAGGTTATAAAAGAATTCACTCCAGGCTTGGCCAACGCCACGCCAATAATCGAGGAAGTCTTGTCCAATCGCTTTGAAGAGTTCTAGATAATATCGTGCAAATTCTGCCATGGGTCCATCTCCTCCGAACATCAAGTTATTTGGGTTCTTATTAGTCTCGTATACGTATGTACATAGGCGCGTGCGCGTAAGAAAAGCAACAACCCAAAAGGTTGTTGCGCCGTCAGTATGGAAAGGATACGGAAATTATAAGGAATTATTCTTTGCTGGCCGTGTGTTTGTTTTCGACGATGACCTTGACCAAGTTGACTCCTTCAAAAATGAAGAGAACCAGGATGGGGAGGACAATGCACAAGAAGAAGCCCAAGGAGGTTTGCATGAATTGAATCACCGCACCCAGAAAGGGGATCCGCGTCCCTGTGTATTTTCCGACTACCAAACTATAAGTGGTGATTTCGGTTTCGTCTAATTCGATCGCTGGATTGTCCCCACGCGTTTCGAAGCGCATGCCGGTGCCTGTTCCAAGCACATCGACGATCCTATGGGAGTTTAAGACACGAGTTCCGGGCACAATGTTGAAGTCCCAGAATGTAATGACATCACCCTCAATAAGACCGGCGGTTCGTGCATCATCGATTTTCTCAATGAACAACAAGTCGCCTTGGTTGAATCCGTTTGATGTACCTTCCATCGAATCGGTAAGAACCGATACGGGAATGTAACCAAATAAGCTAGGGACACCATCGTTATCGTTGGCTGTGAGTGTCATAACCGACACACCGATACCAAAGAGGATGGCAAACACTAATACGACATCAAGAATGATCCGAACAATTATTTTGGATTTGTTCCGTTTTTCCATGGGGTCACGTCCTATCTTTGCCTACACTCTAGTATAAACGGTTTTTTATCGTTTTCCAACAGTGTTTTTCCACTTTTTGTTCCCTAGCGACTGAAAAGTGGTCGGAAAGACAAGAGATGAGAACCCATAACGTACCGGCGCGGGTACGTTATGGGTAATAAGAGAGAGAAGGTTAAGCGATTGGCGTTGAGTTAAATTGCAGTTTGGTTGCAAAGTCAGCCATACCAATTTCGTTAATGGTAGCAGCATCCCAGCCTTCAAGCCAAACAGTTAAGACAACGCG
>JBAYCP010000088.1:0-4567 GCA_041668665.1 Bacilli bacterium
GTTGACAAACCATTCAAAACTTCCTAAAATGAATGCATATATTCGCTAAAGACGATGACGAGAAGAGTAGAGATTGGAGTACTTGCTAGCGAGCCCCGGTTGGTGGAAAGGGGTCTAGGAAACCTTCTTGAACATGATCTCTGAGTCGCGTACCGAACGAGGCAACTCCTTAGGCTACGCCGGATTCCTCCGTTAACAGGATGAGGCATCACTCGACCGCCGGTCGACGTGCCAAAGGAGGTCTCCTCTACGGAAGAGACGAACCAAGGTGGTACCACGGGTTATACACACTCGTCCTTGAATAGGGCGAGTGTTTTTTATTTCGAAAAAGGAGGAGATTCGATGATTGAGCTTCGTAATGTTAGCAAATCTTTTGGAGAATCCAAACAAAGTGTGGAAGCATTGCGTAAGGTAAGTGTATCCATTCAAGATGGTGAGATTGTGGGCATCATTGGCTACAGTGGTGCGGGAAAGTCCACCTTGTTACGTTTGCTGAATGGCTTAACCTCACCAACAAGTGGAGAAGTTCTCGTCGATGGAGTGAATCCATCGACATTAAAGGGAGCGGAACGAATCCGTTTTCGCCAACAATTTGGGATGATTTTCCAGCATTTCCACTTGCTTTGGTCGCGCTCGGTGAACGATAACGTGCGGCTAGCTTTGGAACTTGCAAATGTTCCCAAAAACGAACAAGACCAACGCATTGCTGAGTTGCTTGGCTGGGTGGGACTTACCGACAAGGCCCACCAATATCCTGCAACCTTATCAGGGGGCGAAAAGCAACGAGTAGGCATTGCACGTGCCTTGGCCAATCGGCCCCGATACCTCTTATGTGATGAGGCCACCAGCGCCTTGGATCCTGAAACAACACGCTCCATTCTCGACTTGTTGCAACGAATTCATCGGGACTTAGGAGTTACCATTGTCTTGATTACGCATCAAATGGAAGTCATTCAAGCCATTGCCGAACGAGTCCTTGTGATGGAAGGCGGCGAGATTGTAGAGAGCAATGACCTCTTACCACTGTTGCTGAATCCTCAACAAGAGATTACCCGCAAGTTTGTCAAAAGCATTGTCGATCCTGGCGAACGAATTCCTTGGGAACACGACACGGTCTATCGCTTATCCTATGTCGATACCTTATCCTCGCGGCCCTTGATCAGTGAAATCATCCAACGCTATGGGGTAGAAGTGAATATCTTACAAGGGAAAATCAGCCGCACCGGTCAATCATCCTATGGGACCTTGTATGTGACCTTACAAGGAGCCCATCAAAAAGAGGCCCTTGCTTTCTTACAAGAACAAGGGGTTCGAGTGGGGGTGGAGTCATGATTCAGTGGAATCAAATGGGTCAAGCCATTTATGAAACCGTGTATATGACAGCCGTGACCACGCTCTTTGTCACTATTCTTGGACTGGTCTTGGGCTCGATACTCTTCTTTACGAGACCGGATGGATTGGAACCTCATCCCATCGTTCATAAGATTTTAAATGGTTATGTAAACATTACCCGAGCCTTACCCTTTGTCATCTTCTTGCTTATTCTCATGCCCGTGACACGAATGTTGATTGGCACCATCTTTGGACCCAATGCTGCTTTACCGGCGTTGATCTTAGGGGCTGCTCCCTTCTATGCTCGCTTGGTCGAACTCGCTTTACGCGAAGTGGACCGCGGAGTCTTGGAAGCTGCTGAATCACTCGGTGCCCGTCGACGTGATCTCTTCCTCAAGGTCTTATTGCCCGAAGCGTTGCCGGCCTTAATCTCAGGACTTACCGTGACGGTAGTCACCTTGATTGGGTATACGGCGTTGGCGGGGGTCATTGGTGCCGGGGGATTAGGAAACCTTGCCTATTTGTATGGGTTTCAGCGCTCCAACGCCGCCGTCATGTGGACATCTACCGGATTTATACTTCTCTTGGTCTTCATCGTCCAATGGGTGGGCGATCGATTGGCCAAACATGTCGATCAACGCTAGTTCATCACGAACAACATAAAGGAGGATTTCATGATGAAAACACGCCAACTTCTTTCGACCTTATTGCTTGCCGTAGGATTGTTAGCAGGCTGCACGCCTGCTTCCAGTAGTTCAAGTTCATCGTCAACACCAATTCCCTTGCGTGTGGGAGCAAGCCCCACGCCCCACGCTGTCATCTTAGAGCATGTGAAACCGATTCTTGCGGAACAAGGGTATGACTTACAAATCACGGTCTTCCAAGATTATGTATTACCCAACATTGGCTTAGTAGATGATGAATTGGATGCCAACTATTTCCAACATCTCCCTTATCTCAATCAATACAATGCGGAACGAGGCACCTCGATTGTCAGCGCCGCAGGGATCCATATTGAACCGATTGGCATTTATTCGAAGGTTTATAGTTCCTTGGACAACCTTCCGAATGGTACCCGAGTGATTATGTCCAACTCGGTTTCGGATCGGGGTCGATTATTGGCTCTTCTCGAAGACAAAGGTCTTATTACCTTGGTGGAAGGTTTGGATCCTTATGAAGATGCCATCACTTCCTTGGAAGACGCCATTGCCACCAACCCTAAAAACTTGACCTTTGAAGCCAACATTGATGCCGGGATGCTTGTTCAAGCCTACAACTTTGAGAGCAACTGTATTGTCCTGATCAATACCAATTATGCCTTGGATGGAGGGCTGAATCCTCTTGAGGATGCCTTGACCTTAGAACTCGGCAGTCAAGACAATCCCTATGTAAACATTATTGCAGTAAACGCTGGCGATGAATTAGATCCTGGCATTGTCGCTTTAATCAATGTTCTACTTTCCGAACCTGTTCAAACCTGGATTGAAGAAGAGTTTGAAGGTGCGGTTGTTCCAGCGGTTCGCCCCGAATAACGACGAACCAATAGAATTTATATAAAGACAAAGCCCCTCTTTCTTGATGGAAAAGAGGGGCTTTTGAAGTCCATAGGAGAAGGATTATCGTTCAATCGTAAGGCATAACGATGTCGGACACAACTTTGACATAAATTTCATCAAGCTTGATATAATAAAAACCTAGCGCTAGTCCATCAATGCCAAGGTACAACATATCGATGCTCCAGTCATAACTTCCATCGTCCGCTTTTCGATATTGAAGATAATTCATTTCATAATCCTTGACCAAGAGACCACGATTACCGTTGATGGTGCAAGTAATGAGGTTACTGGTGCAGACATTCACCGGGGGAGCTGTATAGCCATGATAGGGGACCATCCGATCATACTCATGATGATTATCCCCAATGGATGACGTGATTCGAATGGTTCCATCAGGTAAAGTTGTGCCGATTTTTTCAGCACTAAAGTATACACGAACCTTGAGATCACTAATGTGTAAACTAGAAAAGGTTGGCATGGGTCGTTTGAATAACAATCCCTGCGAACTCGATAAATAATAGTGCGATTCGGATTCCGGCATCTGTTCATCGGCCAAAGAAGTAAATTCATCTCGAGAGAGCGGAGAGTAAAGGGTCGCTTGTTGATCCATGCTTTCCCAGTACTTGTTGTAAGCTTCTTGAAACACCTCATGAATCGGCATCCATTCCACTTCACTAAAATCATGATATTGAGGAGCACAACCAACAAGGAAACTCAAAGTCAGCAGCAGTGACAATGGGACTTTGATTTTCAAAATGAATGGCCGTGCGTATTGATTATTGTTATTGAACATGATAATTTCCCCCTATCCTGCATTCACACTCCATATAATGCAATCATATACCAAAGAATTTTTTTGTCAATTATTGTGTAATTCGATACAAGAATGAATCATTCTGTTGCAGTTATCGATGATTTCCATAACAAAAAAAGGGCAACTGCCCTTTTTCATGTTAAAAAGTGATTTCAAATAGTCGGAAGAGCGCTTGTAAGATCATCACCATGATGGGGAACGTGAGAATTGCAAGCAACGTCGAGTTAAGATTCGTACGCACCGACTCAGGGACATCACCCTGGAATTTTTCCGCAAATAAGACTGTCGAACCAGCGACGGGTAAGGCCGCTAAAATATAGAGAGTGCTGATTAAGATGGCATCGCGCGTAAACAAAATCATAACAAAGAAAAGAAGAATGGGAGAAACGATGAGGCGTAAGAAAGAAACCAAATACGTACGAACGCCCATAAAAACAGAAAGAGGAGGCAAGTCGGCATAACGCATGCCCAATATAATCATGGAAAGGGGCGCTGTCATGTCGCCGAGAAAACTAATTCCTTTAAAAACCACGCCATTGAGATCGATGGGTACCTTGAAAAAGAAAAGCGGCAAGGCCACAAATAAGGCCAAAGTAGGAGGGTTAAAGATGATTTTTTTCACATTCATGTAGCGTTTTTCGCCGGTCAACACATAACATCCTAGCGTCCACATTAAGGCATTAAAGACAATCACGAACATGGATATATAGAGAAGGGCCTCGGGATGAGTGGCAAACAACGACATGATAATCGGAATACCAATGAAGGTGGCATTGGTGAACATGACGGCAAATTGATCGACACGATGTTCGCGTTGGTGCGTGCCTTTGGCAGGGAAAATGACCATCGCCATGCCTAACCACAA
>JBAYCP010000089.1:0-4560 GCA_041668665.1 Bacilli bacterium
AAGTTATCGCGGTCAAGGACACACGGTCGCCATGACCGGCGATGGTGTCAATGATATCTTGGCGTTTAAGGAAGCCGATTGTAGCATCGCCATGGCTTCGGGAAGCGAAGCCGCAAGGGGAGTCGCAAATTTAGTACTCTTAGATTCCAATTTTTCTTCATTACCTAAGGTGGTTTTCGAAGGCCGTCGTGTGGTCAATAACATCGAAAAGTCTTCTTCCTTGTTCTTAATGAAAACCATCTTTACCATCTTATTATCCTTACTTGTGATGGTCTTACAAATCCCTTATCCCATTACTCCCTCCAATCTTATCTTGTTTGAATTTTGTGTCATTGGCGCACCTTCACTACTATTGGTCATTCAACCGAATACCAGTGTCATACGAGGGCATTTTTTGCAGACGGTATTTCGAAAAGCACTGCCGTATGCACTAGTCTTCTTGCTCAATGCCATCTTGGTCATTGGAATCAGCGCTTGGTTAGGATTGACGCTTTACCGTGATGATATGGTAATCTATACGATGACCTATATTGGCTTTATTGCGTTGTGTTTCTTAAGCTGGCCCCTTAATCGGTTTCGGACATGGATGCTCGCGGGTTCTTTGATGATCATTAGTCTAGGATTTTGGATTTTGCCCCATGTTTCGTTGGGAGGCGATCCGATTTTAGACTTCCTCCCCCTTGAAACTCCGGTGATAGGGCTTACCTTAGGGTTGATTGCTTTATCGATTCCGAGCCTTCTCCTCTTGAAGAAAGTTGTGGAACGTTGGTTGCCACATTCATAAAAAAACGAGCAGCATCTTGGTAGAGCGCTGCTCGTTGATGTTAGTGCTTTAGAAAGCGAATTTGGAGGGCTTCAAGTTCATGTACGAGATTTCCTTCAACCGGAACAGTGGAAGGTTCAATGTCGGTGATTTCATAAAAGGCATTTTCTTTGTCGAGCAACTGGAGACCAGGGCGTAGGACACTGGCATCTTTATCCTTTAATACAATCATCAAGGAGTCAGCAAGTTGCACTTGTGCGTAGATATAATCATTGTGTTGGAAATCGACCATTAAAAACTTTTCGCCTTTTTCATTAAACTTATTAATATGGTTCCGTTTTTCGATTTCTTGTTTGCCGGCATCGAAGAGCGTACCGACGCCTTTTTTCGTCCCTTTCCAAATTTCACTAAAGCCTTGTTTAATCTTGTTGTCTGAATCCATCGTCGTCACTCCTTCCGCCCTTTTGATGGGGTGCTACTTGTATTATAAAAGGACAAGCGGCAATGCGCAACTAGGGATGAGGATTATGCTTGTTTTATTGCCTATTCGTTAGTGCTTTTTTAAAGTAGGAAAGGGCTACACAGCCTGGACCTGCATGTGTTCCGACCGTGATGCCGATGGGGAAAATGGCATCAGCTTGAAACTGAGGCGCCACTTTTTCCACCTGACCCTTGAATTTTTCAAGAGCTTCCATGGCGTCGGATTGTCCATAAAAACGGGGAAGCGTGTCATCGATATTCGCATGCTTGACTTGGTGTGCAATCCATTCATAGGCCTTGTGGTTGCCTAGCGTTTTATGAATGACTTCAATTCTACCGTCCCGAACTTCTACAATCGGTTTGAGCCGTAGCATGGTACCGATGGTGGCTGATGTAGAGGATAATCGTCCACCCATTTTTAAATACTTGAGGTCGGGAATCATTGCGTGGACCACTAAACGAGTTTTCAATTCATTAAGCTCCGCGACAATGTCTTGGACAGCAACGCCTTCTTGGCGACGACGAATGGCTACATGGACTAAAGCAGCGAGCCCAAAGGTTACCTGACGGGAATCCACTAAATACAGGTCCGAGCGTCCCACGGTATCTGCAGCTAATTTTGCCGCTTGGAACGTACCACTTAACTCGCTGGAAATAAAGATGCCAAGAATGGGTTCGTCCGCAGGGATGGCTTCAAATACGGACATAAAAGTTGCAACATTTACTTGTGATGTTTTCGGAAGTTCGGTCGCTTGACGCATCTTCTCGTAGAAAGTTTCTGGGGTTAAATCGATGCCATCGGTAAACTCTTCCGCTCCAAACTGGACGGTAAGCGGCACGACGGTAATGCCGAGAGTCTTTGCTTGTTGTTGAGAAAGGTCCGATGTTGAATCGGTGATAATGTGTAATGCCATGGGGTGGTTCTCCTTTGTTATTCCAGTGTTGCCAATGCTTTACGTAAAAAGAAGTCGCGTACTTTGGTGAGAGAGGTTGCGAGGACACGTTCCTCCTCCGAGGACAGCCCATCCAGTAAACCCTCAATCATTTCTTGATGAAAATCTTGATGGGCTTGATTGACGAGCTCTGCACGCAATGTGGGGGTAATCAAAACGACACGTTTATCTTCTTGAGAACGTTCTCGTATCAAATATCCCTTGGATTCTAGTGTATTCACCGCCACCGTGAGAGAGCCTAGGGTGATATGAAGCGCATGTGCAATGTGCGAAGCGGTGTTGGCTCCTTGTTCAACCGCCTGAAAAACCGCTTCAATGACATGAATCTCACTGATGGAGAGATTGGCATCCGTCCAACGTTTGAGTGCCGCTTCTTCATAACGCAAGATCTCATTAAAGGTCACAACTAAGAAATCATTCAAGGCTTTTTGATGGTCATCCATGGGGAATCCTCCAATACTTTGAAATTCAAACAAAATCATTGTACCATGTCTCATGAGATTGTCAAGAAAAAAACACTAGAGGAAATTCTAGTGCTTTCGACATTAATAAAGAAGACGATTATTGTTCTAAGATCCAATAGAAAGGAAAGGATGGTTGGAACAATAGCAGATTGTGTGGTTCGTCCATGATTCCAAAGAAGCGAACATACCATGAAGGGAAGCCATCGGCATAAGCAAGCAACACTTCGCCCATTCGCTTACGGAGCGTGTATAGCGCATCGTGCGCGGAACGCCCTTCCTCCAATACTTCATAGTTGGCACGTAGATCTTCTTCGATGGAAGAAGTATGTTCCAGAATGCCACAACCGACGAAAAGATTGCCGTGTCGTGCAACATGGGCTTCAGTAAGATTGAATTTCTTACTTTTGGTTACTTGGATGAGCCATGAGCCAAGAGCATCATCGCTTGGTAGGCGTTGAACATCTTGTTGATACTCGCTGTGCATTTCTGGTTCACTATTGACTACGCCGTGAACATGGGGGGGTTCCATAGGAAAGGAAAAAGCAAGAAGCTGTACTTTGTTGTGACAAGCAAGAATCTCAATGGTTAATGGCTTGGGATCGTGTCGTATTCTCTTCTTGCGTGAAGCAAGCAAGTGATCCAACATCCAGATAATTTTGAGAGCTTTCCGTGTTTCGCTACCGGTTTCATGTTGAATGCCACGAACGGCATCGAGATAGCGTTCATAAGTTTTGTCATTTTCACGAAAGCGATAATGGGCAATGGCTGGAATCGAATAGTATTCGTAGTCTCCAACCTTTTGAAAAGGGAGGGACTCAAGAATCTCAAGGTGGATCCAATAACGGAAATCATCGTGGAGCAATTGTCGTAAAGCTGCTTTGCCTTGCTGAAGTTCCCCTAAACTCGTGCCCACAACAATCACTTGTTCGTCGACATATTGAAGCAAGGAATCAATCGCCTCGAGATTGCGTGATGCATAAGCTTGACGGAGTTCATCAATAAATGGTTGCATAATCGAATCCTTTCTACCGTATCAATTAACGTTCTTCAATGTCGAGAATGTCTTTGCGCATCTGAGTATATTCTTCCAAAGAAATGAGATGATCATCGTAAAGTTTTTGAGCTTCTCGAAGTTGTGAGGCTCGGTCGGTTTTTGGCGTAGGAGATGTAGATTCTGCAAGAACTGAGGCGATGGTTTGAATCGAGGGGGTCACAGCAGGAACAATCACATCGGCAGTCTTGTGAATGGCTGATTGAAGATCCTCTTTGGCATAATCCATGGTTTCAGAATGAAGTTTTGATTGAAAACGAGTCAATTGGGGGGAGAATCCCATTGCAAGAATCGGGAGAGATAACACGAACAAGAACAATCCAGGGACAAACAAGGCAAAGTTTGGTGCCCAAGCAAAGCCATCCCATGATGTATCGCGAAAGATCGTGCTCCCAAGTAGAATGAGAGCTAAGGCCACTCCGAGTTGAATGAAGCCCCAACGTTTGAGCTTTGATGAGTTTTTCATGGTATCCCTCCTGGAACATTTGAAGTACCTAATTTATGATAATGTATTTCAAAGAAAATGGGAAGTTAACTTTAAATAAAACTTTTGGATGCCATTTGTGGTTATTGACTCTCCTTGAATCTAGTTGTTTGGTGTCTGCATGGTAAAGGCGTTGTTTGATGAGAGAATCATGTCGAGAAGATCCCATTAATAGCGGACAGGAATCATCGAATGAATAAAACAAAACCCTGATATAATCAGGGTATTTTGAGTTTGGGTTGAATGACCTATTTTGCTACAATTTTATATATCCAGGATGTTTCTTTCTTC
Source organism: Bacilli bacterium (assembly GCA_041668665.1). Classification (GTDB taxonomy): domain Bacteria; phylum Bacillota_I; class Bacilli_A; order RFN20; family UBA1709; genus JBAYCP01. The sequence goes on from JBAYCP010000089.1 coordinate 4,487, forward strand.
CTCATCAATAATGTTTGCTATTGATGTAGAAATACCTGCTTCATCTTTCTTGTGGGTTATTCTTCTTTTTTTCA
>JBAYCP010000090.1:0-4549 GCA_041668665.1 Bacilli bacterium
AAACCCTTTGGAAATCTCCTTTACGGCACGCTATCTTATGGAAGCCATTCGTGCCATTGGTACGGAAGAAATTGTGCTCCTCTTCAATGGCGATATGAAACCCTTTGTGGTCAAACATGAAGCGGATGATTCCACCATTCAATTGGTCTTACCTGTCCGCACATATTAAGGGAATCAAGCAGTCTCCAACGAGGCTGCTTTTTCTTTTTTAGGGATTTCTCGCGTGAAACACAATGTCCCTAGGAAAGAACCCTTTTTGCTTCTTTGTATCATTTCGGGTCAAAAAACCGCCAAATATGGGAATTCATCCCTAAAAGAAGACCCTGAATCCTTTTCTTTTCACTGAATTTATGCTATAATATCTTTGATATTATAACAATGAAGGTGAAACTGTGCAAAACGTCCCCATTTCAACGCCGACCATTAAGCTTGGTCAATTTCTCAAATATGCTGGCATCGTCGATACAGGCGGTGCCATTAAAACGTTTTTAGCCACGCATTCCATCAAGGTTAACGGCCTCGTGGAAGCGCGACGGGGGCGTCATTTGATCCTTGGCGATGAGGTGGAAGTAGACGGCATTGGTTACCGTCTCATAGCCGATGCGGATTGAAGCCCTCAGGTTAAGGAATTTTCGTAATTATGAAACCTTAACCTTTGCTTGTGGTGAACTTCGCCATGTCCTAGAGGGGGCAAATGGTCAAGGAAAAACCAATTTGGTGGAGGCCTTGGCGTTCTGCTCCATTGGGGGATCCTTTCGCGGTGCGGAAGACAAGGCCCTCCTCCGCCATGGAGAGTCCATGGGGTGGTTGGAAGTCGATGTTGTCATGCGTGAAACACGACACACGATTCGTGTGGTCCTTACGAAATCGGGCCATCGTTTTTTTCTCGATGGCAAGGAAAGTCGCCGCCAACGAGATATTCTTGGCTTGGTCCATGTCGTAACGTTTGCCCCTAGTGATGTTTTTTGGTTTCAAGGACCCCCTAAGACACGACGAGATTTGGTGGATTTGGAACTCAGCAAGCAGTCTCCTTCCTATGCCGATGCTTTGCAACGTTACAACCAGTTGCTGAAACAACGCAATGAACTTCTCAAACAGGCGTCATTCGATGCCCTGGTCTTGGAAGCGTTGGATCAAGGGTGTGCACGCTATGGGGTGGAACTGATCCGCCGTCGCCAACAATTTGTGGAACGGCTGGAACCTGCGTTTTGTCACCGTTATGCGTCGTTGAGTGGTCAGCCCTTACCCTTTATCCTTCGTTATGAATCGATGTTTGATGGCCATGAAATCACGGTAGAGACGTATCTCCAAACCTTAGTATCCATGCACGAGGAAGATCGTGCCCGAGGCGTTACTCAGGCAGGACCTCACCGGGATGATGTTGTGATGATGGTTCAACAGACTCCCTTCGCAGCCATGGGTTCCCAAGGAGAGCAGCGATTGGGAGTTGTGGCCCTTGCCCTCTGTTTGGCTGATCTTGCCGAACAACAAACCGGGGAACCCCCAATTCTCGTCTTGGATGATTTATTTTCAGAGCTTGACGACGAACGTCAAGGTCGAGTACTACGCGAGTTGCATGCGACCAATCAAGTTTTTCTTACCAGTGCGGATGCGACAATTTTTTCACAAGATACCACGCATTCCTTCCAGCATCATCATGTGCAGGCAGGAACCATCGAGACAAGGAGGTCTTCATGAATGGACAATAAAATCAATCACGAATATACCGAGGATAACATCCAGGTATTGGAAGGGCTAGAGGCTGTACGCAAACGCCCGGGGATGTACATTGGTACGACCGCATCACGAGGCTTACATCACCTCGTCTGGGAAATTGTTGACAATTCCATCGATGAATCGTTGGGTGGTTATTGTGATCTTATTACGGTCACCATCACTCCTGAAAACGGCATTATTGTCGAAGATAATGGTCGTGGAATTCCTGTGGGTATTCACAAGAAAACAGGCGTATCGACGGTAGAAACTGTCTATACGGTGTTGCATGCTGGCGGTAAATTTGGAGAAGGCGGCGGCTACAAAGTATCAGGAGGTTTGCACGGCGTAGGCGGAAGCGTGGTTAACGCACTTTCCGAACGTTTTGAAGTTTGGGTCCACCACGAATCGAAAACCCATTACATGCGTTTTGAGCGCGGTGGGAAAGTTGTGGAACCTTTGCATGTCATTGGTGAGACCACCAAACGAGGCACTGTGGTTCGGTTTCAACCCGATCCCCTTGTTTTCAAAGAAACGGTCGAATTTAGTTACGAGACCATGCGGGATCGTATCCGGCAACTCGCCTTTTTAAACAAAGGGTTGCGGATTGTTATTCAAGACGAACGCACCGGAGCCCATGATGAATTCCATTACGAAGGTGGCCTCAGCGAGTACGTCAAATTTTTAAATCAAAACAAACAACCTCTCCACGAGAAAGTCATCTATGTGGAAGGTGAAATGGATAACATGGAAGTGGAAGTGGCGGCCCAATACAACGATGGGTACCAGCCCAACATCTACTCGTTCTGTAACAACATTTATACCCAAGAGGGAGGGACTCATGAAGAAGGGTTCCGGCTCGCTCTCACCCGCATCATCAATACCTATGGGAAGAATGCTAAAATTTTAAAAGAGAATGAAGAGTCATTAACCTCGGACGATGTCCGCGAAGGTTTAACTGCCGTTATCTCCGTCAAACATACGGATCCCCAATACGAGGGACAAACCAAAACCAAATTAGGAAATTCGGAAGTACGGGGCTTAGTCAACAAAATTTTCAGTGAACAACTCGAACGCTATCTATTAGAAAATCCCAATGAAGCACGTATCATCATGGATAAATGTATTTTGGCCTCTCGGGCGCGGATTGCAGCTAAAAAAGCACGTGAACTCACTCGTAAGAATGCTTTAACATTTACCTCTTTGCCGGGCAAACTTGCAGACTGCTCGTCCAAAGATGCGACCAAGAGTGAAGTCTTTATCGTTGAGGGAGATTCTGCAGGAGGTTCCGCAAAACAAGGACGAAACCGGGAATATCAAGCGATTCTTCCGTTGCGCGGCAAAATTATCAACGTTGAAAAAGCACGGTTGGAACGTGTGTTAGACAATCAAGAAATTGGAACGATGATTACGGCCTTTGGCACCGGAATTGGCGATGAATTTGATGTTGCCAAACTACGCTACCATAAAATTGTCATCATGACCGATGCTGATGTGGATGGGGCCCATATTCGGACCTTGTTGTTAACCTTTTTCTATCGCTACATGAAGCCCTTGATTGAACAAGGATACATCTATATTGCACAACCTCCTTTGTTTAAGGTTACGCAAGGAAAGAACCTTTATTATGCCTACAATGATGCTCAGATGGCGGCCATTCGCCAACAAATTGGGGAATCGAAGATGAACATTCAACGATACAAAGGCTTAGGAGAAATGGATGCCATCCAGTTATGGGAAACGACCATGGATCCTGAGAATCGTGTCTTGCTCCGGGTGACCCTTGACGATGCGATGGAAGCCGATCGCTCCTTCGACATGTTGATGGGCGAAAAAGTTGAACCTCGCAAAGACTTCATTATGACCAACGCAAAATTTGTCCGCAATGTGGACTTTTAGAAAGGAGGCGTACCCATTATGAAACCCACCGATACTTTTAATTCTGATTTACGTGATACAGGGATTCAACCCATCGATATTAGCCACGAAGTACGCAACTCCTTTTTAGACTATGCGATGTCGGTTATCGTCTCTCGAGCACTCCCAGATGTTCGTGACGGTCTCAAACCTGTGCATCGTCGCATTGTATATGCCATGAATAGTCTTGGTATGACCAGTGCTCAACCCCATAAAAAATCCGCTCGTATTGTTGGCGATGTCATTGCCAAGTATCACCCTCATGGTGATTCCGCCGTGTATGAAACCATGGTTCGTTTGGCCCAAGAATTTGCGTCGCGTTATCCCTTAGTCGATGGGCACGGAAACTTTGGATCCATCGATGGTGATTCGGCAGCCGCTATGCGGTATACCGAAGCAAGAATGTCGAAAATCGCTGGTGAAATGGTTCGAGACATCAACAAGGATACGGTGGACTTTATTCCCAACTATGATGGGGAAGAAACGGAACCCGTTGTTTTACCTGCACGTTTTCCGAACTTACTTGCCAACGGCTCGTCGGGGATTGCAGTGGGGATGGCTACCAACATTCCACCTCATAACCTCGGGGAATTGATTGATACGGTTTTGGCGCTTGCCAAGAATCCCGACCTTTCCATCGTTGATATCATGACTCAGTATTTGCCTGGACCAGACTTTCCGACCGGTGGAGCCATCTTAGGCAAAAGCGGCATTAAGAAAGCTTATGAAACAGGCAATGGAAGCATTGTCATTCGTTCCAAATGTGACATTGAAGAGATGGATCATGGCAAAAAGCGAATTGTTGTCACCGAAATTCCTTATCAAGTGAACAAAGCAACCATGATTGAAAAAATCGCCGACCTTGTCAAAAACAAGGTTGTCGAAGGCATTACGGATTTACGCGACGAATCCAATCGTG
>JBAYCP010000091.1:0-4548 GCA_041668665.1 Bacilli bacterium
GATTATCCGTTGCAGAAAAAGCGTCATGGCTTTGAGTTTTTGCGTGACATGGCTCATCTTCGCCCTCGTACCAACACTTTTAGTGCAGTCTTTCGGGTGCGTTCAGTTCTTTCCATGGCGATCCATGAATTTTTTCAATCCCAAGGGTTTGTTTATGTTCATGCGCCCATTATCACCGGCAACGATGCCGAGGGTGCGGGAGAAGCGTTTGTGGTGACCACTCGTCAAGACAATCAATACGAGGAAGATTTTTTTGGGAAAAAAGCGAGTTTAACCGTTTCTGGTCAGCTCAATGCTGAAGCCTATGCCTTGGCTTTTCGCGATGTCTATACCTTTGGTCCTACGTTCCGTGCGGAAAATTCCAATACGGTGCGTCATGCTTCGGAGTTTTGGATGATTGAACCTGAAATTGCCTTTGCAGATTTGGACGATGATATGGAATTGGTCGAAGATATGGTGAAGTATTGCATCGATTATGTCTTAGAAAACTGCCCAGCTGAAATGGAATTCTTCAATCAAATGATTGATCCGAGTTTGCATGAGCGGTTGCAACATGTCATGCAAAGTAATTTTGTGCGGATGACCTATACCGAAGGCATCGCGCGGTTGCAAGCAGCGGTTCGTCAAGGGGTAACCTTTGAAAATCCCAACATTGTTTGGGGGATGGATCTGCAATCCGAGCATGAGCGGTATTTGTGTGAAAAAGTTGTCCAAGGACCCGTCTTTTTAATCGACTACCCCAAAGACATTAAGGCCTTTTACATGCGCATGAATGAGGATAACCAAACCGTAGCAGCCTGCGACTTATTGGTGCCCCAAATTGGGGAACTTGTCGGGGGCTCCCAAAGAGAAGAACGCTACGATCGTTTGGTGCAACGGATGGAAGAACTCCAGATGTCGACCCATGGAATGGAATGGTATTTGGATCTCCGTCGTTATGGCGGCGTGAAACATGCTGGTTTTGGATTGGGCTTTGAACGTTTCTTAATGTATATCACGGGCATGCAAAACATTCGTGATGTGATTCCGTTTCCACGGACTCCACGGAATCTTCTTTTCTAGCGGACGAAAGGGGTGGAATGCATGGCTCGTACCGAACAAGAAAAAGCAGTGGCTCGACGTCGTGTCAATGGTTTACTGCTGTTGATCGATGTTTTACTACTTCTTTATCTTGCCTTTTTGGCGGCACGCGCCTGGATTCCGGGATTGGATGAGGCGGTAGTGTCATGGTTTCGATAACCCCTGAACAAAGTCTTCCATCCTCCATCGATACGTGGTTGGTGTTGGATACGGAGTTTGTATCCTCACGCGCTGGGAACCAACCCTTTCAAGTGGCCATCTTTGCCTATCGCTTGGTGGGTCATCATTTGGTCAAAATCAATGAATTCTCGGTTTATGTCTTACTCAAACATGGATTACAACTCAATTATTATGCGAAAAAAACCACTGGAATTACCGAAGCAAAATTGGCACGATATGGCATATTGCCTGCCGATGCTGCCGTCCAATTGCTGCAGTTTCTTCTAACCTTCCCGTTTGCCACCACTGCGTTGGTAGGATGGGATCCCACCAACGACAAGCGGATGTTGCATTTGTTGTTGAGCGCCGAAGAAGAGTGGAGTGAAATTGCGCGCTTATTTCCGTGGATTGATATTTCGGCCTTTTATTTGTATCGCAGCGAAAAAGGAAGTTTATGTACGCCTTCCTTACAAGATGCCTGTGAGCTCGAAGGGCTCACGGCCATCGATTATCATGATGCAGAAGGGGATGCCCTTGCGACAGCGGCCCTGTTGGAGGTCTTGCTTGTGCGTCATGGCGTGGAGCATGTTTTGCGCCTCAAACGGCCCGAACGTAAACCCCGCTACCGCAAACAGCGAAATGGTTCCAACGAACCTTCCATCCCTCATGAATCTCAAGAGAAAAGTGACCCTAAGTAAGGGTCACTTTTTGGATGGTAAGGCGATTTGTTGGCGAAGAATTTCTGCCACGTGACGCGCGTGTCCAATAAACTCTAGTTTATATCGTTGTTGGGCAGTGAGGAGTACCACATTGCCACTTTCGATGCGCACGCCGGTGATTGTTTCGAAGGAAAGTCGCACGGGTTCGTGGAATCCCTGCAATCGCGGTTGTGCATATTCCACTTGGGTGGTGGTGATGGTGAGATAGGTGAGGGTGGTTTGTCGAAGCACAAGGACCAACCAAGAAGCGACTAGCCCCACTTCTAAGAAGATGGCAGGAAGCAGCAACTCACCTAACATCGTGGGGTTATAGAAAGAAAATGCTACCAAGAAAATCATGACGAGTAGGGCAATGGCAGCATTGGAGTTCCCAATGACTTTCCACGCCGAACCTTTGGCATGGTATAACACGTTCGATGAAGGTTGCATTAGAGTTTCACCTCCCCATCCAAGGAAGTCTTGGACGGTCCAAGATCTTTTTGAAACGCAGAAACAGCGACTTTACGTGAACGATTCAAGCGTGCGATAAAGATTAATGTTTGGCGCATCCAATTGACAAGACACCACACGGCGGCTACGAAGGCGAGATAAGTCACATAGCCATCAATGGTTAAATGCACCACGGGTTCGCGGGTGATTGTTGGCCCATCCGCAATCAATTGAATGCCAAAGAATGTTTCCGTTGGCCACGCCAGTTCCAATCGCAAATCACCGAGAATGGTGAGTGGGGTATGAAAATCGAGCCCTCGTAAACCATAGAAATAAAGGAGGAGCCCAGCGAATGCGAGCAGGACTACTCGCATCAACCAGCGTAATCCAAGGTATAAAGTTTTGCTTTCACGGCGGAAGACATAGCGATGAAAGGCCAAGGGGTTGGGAATCACTTGGTGAGCGACAAGGTCACTCATATAGGTATCGACCATACGACCTTGACGATCCATCCAATTGGTGAGCAAGCGCACCAAAAGGCCAATCAAAACGAAGACAAAGGCCACCACAACGGCAAGAATGATTAACGCCCGTCGTTCGCTTTCCGATAGTTTGACGAGGAAAGGAACCCAAAGAAAAAAGTTATTCATGAGGAGAACCCTCCTTCGTCTCATTGGGGTTTGGAGGGGTAAAGGGGACAAAGCCAGGGGGATAGGGATAATAGACAACGTTTTGTGGAGGCAATGTTTGTGCTGCTTGTTTTCGCCCATTAAGTTCGGCTTTGATCTGGCGTAGCTTGATGGTTTCGGCATCTTCCAACTTAAAATTTTTGCCATAAAAGAAGAGAACCATACTAGCTGTTTCCAAAGCGAAATAACAAAGCAACGCATAAATCATATAGCAAGCGAAAAGCACCAGCAACAGCGGGCTCAAGAGCACATATAAGACCCCTCGACCAAAGGCTTTCGCAAACTCGATCATGACTTTGCTCCTTTCGCACGATAGACAGGAACATCCGCCCAACGCTTACGGGTGGCAAAAAGAAAAACTGGCCAAAACACTGCTGCTACGGCTAACAATTTCACGGAATCGTTGGTTGATGTTAACAGCGGCAAAGAAACCGCAAGGAACGCCACCGATTGGATGATGAGCATTGGCAGCCACTTGGCATGATTGTAACCATACCACACGGTGGGAAGCAACAAGATAAGATGGAGAAGGGCGAGGAAATAATTGACACTAGCATCTCCAAATTGAACAAAGGTACCAAGCAGGGCCACATAGGCCAGCAGGAAGATGGCCTTAGGGGGCAAGGCATCCGCCACGAGGTGAATGCGCACTTTCTTTAATTCTCGACGTAGGATGAAATGCACCAAAAAGGCTTGGGCAAAGGCATACAACAGTAAGATCGAAGGCGCTAAGAATCGATAGGCACTGCCTTCAATATGGAAGATGATTTGCAGAGCAGCTAAGAGGTCTATGCCATAGAGAGCTTCCACAATTCCTACGGAAAGAAAGAACAAGCCGATGTTTAAAGCGGCCAACGTATAGACGATGCTAATCGATCCCCAACGGGCTTTGGCCATGAGGCCATACCCTATGCCGGTGGCAAGAACGGGGATTAAGACTAATAAGGTGCCTTGGATGTCCAATAGACCCCCTAAAATTAAGGTTGCAAGCGCAAACACGAGAAGGTAAGATTCCTTGGCTCGTATCGTAAAAGCAGCTGCCAATAAGGGGGCAACCAATAAAACAATAAAATCCAAGCCTGGAATGTAGATGGCCAGCCATAAGATGATGAGATGCAAGGCAACCAACAATCCGGCAAAAGCAAGAGAACGTGTTGAATTCATGGAATCGACCTTCCTTTCTTCTTATTATACAACAAGTCTGGGACAATTGAATATGCGAGTTGACAATGATACAATAAAGAAAAGTTGCTGACCATTTGTCGGCCAGAGGGGGAGAACTATGCCATTACAGACACTCAACCCACGCCAACAGGAAGCGGTCACCACTCCCGCACCCTATGTTCGTGTGGTGGCGGGAGCCGGAAGCGGAAAAACGCGAGTGCTTACGGAACGTATTGTGTATCTCATTGAAGAGATGGGCATTCCAGCTTCGGCCATTGTTGCCATTACCTTTACCAATAAAGCGGCCC
>JBAYCP010000092.1:0-4508 GCA_041668665.1 Bacilli bacterium
CTAGCATGGCTGAGCACCATTACCCGATCCGTTGGAAATAGGACTACTTGCGTATCTTAGAATTCACAGCAAAAGAAAGAGTGCCAGAATGCGATGCGATCAGCCCTGCATTGGCACTATTGGAAAGCAAGATAAAAGGAGGAAAACTGACCAAAGGGTTAATGATTCCCGGAAAGGTCCATTTCCCCCTGAAAACAGAATCTTATGGAAGGTTTAATACGTTGCAAGCATTCATCGTTTGGAAGTTTGATCGACCGGCATTGTTTCAACACTATCTGACCCGCGATTATTCAATCAAGAAGTCGTCAAATTGATTCCCTGCCTCTTATCTTTTGTTTTGGACTGTGTATAATAAGTTTGATGAGGTGGTAGCATGAAGGATTTTAAAAACGAGCATCCTCACTCAACTTCTTGGGGACAAGTCACTTCTTGGTATGATCAATACGTTGGCCAAGAGGGCAGTCATTTTCACCAATCCATCATTTTACCTGGTGTCAAGAAATTACTCCATATCGACCCTACCAATGAAGAGAACTTCTCTATCATCGATTTGGCCTGTGGCCAAGGGATCTTACAACGATACTTGACACCTTCCAAAATGACTCAAGTGGGCATCGATCTCTCGCAGGAACTCATTCAACTAGCGAAAGAAAGAAATACGAACCCAAAGGTCCGCTACCTTCAAGGAGATGTCACTCAACTATTAGACCAAGACGGAAAATTACAATATGGTCTATCTAAGCATAGTTTCGATGCGGCAACCATCATTTTGGCTATCCAAAACATTACTCCCCTAACAGCGGTTTGGAAAGCAGTCTATGAATTATTAAAACCCCATGGCTGTGTCATCATTGTCATGATGCACCCTAGTTTTCGGATCCCTCAAAGTTCCGACTGGCATTGGAATGACAACGAACATCGGCAAGAGCGCATCCTATGGAATTATTTAACCTCTCATGAGGTTTCCATCACCACTAACCCAGGCAAACCAGCGAATGGGTCCAAGACGATTCATTTTCATCGTCCTCTCCAGTCCTATATCAACACCTTGGGAAATGCATCCTTGTATGTGGATCACATCGAAGAATGGGTCAGTCATGTCAACGAACAAAAGAGCAGTAAATCGGAAGCAATCATGAAAGCCAAAAAAGAATTTCCGATGTTTTTGGTCATACGAGCAAGGAAAATCAGCTAATACGTGCCACCATCAAGAACGAAACTCGCCATCGGTATCCTCTCTTTATCGTTCAGTGTTCCAATGGGTTAGATAATCTTTGTTGTCCAAGATTCAATATTCCAAATCGCGGTGACAAACGATTCATAGAAATAGGGTTCATGGGAAACAAGAATGACGGTCCCCTTAAATTCCATGAGGGCTTGTTGTAAAGCATCTTTGGCATCACTATCTAGGTGATTGGTTGGTTCATCGAGCACTAATACATTGTGTTTTTGAAGCAATACTTTACATAAGCGCGCTTTGGCATTTTCTCCTCCCGATAATACTTGCATTTGACTCGTGATATTATCACTGCTTAAGCCAACACGAGCGAGTTCGGTTCGTACTTCATGATTGCTCATTCGCGGGAAAGCCGCCCATAATTCTTCTAAGGCGGTCCGATGATTATTTTTACTATCTTCTTGTTCAAAATACCCCGCGATGACTTGGTCTCCTCCTACGATGCTACCATCATAGGGTGGTATGATTCCAAGAATCGTTTTTAATAAGGTGGACTTCCCTAATCCATTCACTCCGCAAATGGCAATCTTCTGTCCTTTTTCAATTTGAAAAGAAATGGGTTTGGTGAGCGGACTCTCATAACCAATGACTAGGTCTCTTGCTTCATATACAATTCTACCGGGGTTGACTGTTGCCATCTTAAAATGAAAGATGGGTTTGTTCTTTTCCCGCAACTTTTCAATTACTTCAATTTTTTCCAATTGTTTCGCTCGGCTATTCGCCATTCCGCGCGTCGCCACCCGGGCTTTGTTGCGCGCAATAAAATCTTCTAAGCGTTCCATGTGTTTTTGTTGACGTTCATAGTCTTTTTCATTTTGCTTTTTCTTCTCTTCGTACAATCGTTCAAAATCATCGTAGTTGCCGACATAACGGGTGATGGTCGCATTATTGACATGGTAGATGATGTTGCAGACTTGATTGATAAATGGAATATCATGCGAAACCAAGAGAAAGGCATTTTCATAATTTTGTAAGTAATTCACCAACCATTGAATATGATTCTCATCCAGGTAATTGGTCGGTTCATCCAATACCAAAATCGTTGGGTTTTGTAATAATAACTTGGTCAATAAGACTTTCGATCGTTGACCACCACTTAATTCATCGACGCATCGATCCAACCCAATCTCAAGCAAACCAAATCCCACTGCCATTTGTTCAATCCGACTATCTAGGGTATAGAAGCCACTATGATCCAGAGTGGTCTGAATCTCGGCGGCCTCTTCAAGAATATTTTCCATTTCATTTTCATCAGCTTCGTTGATTTGTTCGTAGAGTTGAAACATTTCTTGTTCCAATAAGAATAAATCATGAAAGGCGAGACGTAAGACATCACGAATACTCTTTCCTGCTTGGAGTGAAGAATGTTGATCGAGATACCCAACACTCACCCGTTTGGCCCATTCGACTTTCCCTTTATCGGGTTGAAGAGCACCGGTGATAATATGAATGAAGGTGGATTTCCCTTCTCCATTGGCTCCTACTAAAGCAACATGTTCCCCTTTTAGCAAACGAAAAGACACATCATTAAAGATTTGACGTTCTCCAAAGCCATGGGTCACATGTTCGACATTTAATACACTCATAGGGTTACCTCTTGGATAAAATCCTTATGTATTATAACGGCAACAAAGATAAAATGCCAATAGATAATTCTTTCTACTGACATTTTTTTCATTGCGATAGTTCTCTGGCAATCCTTTGCAGGGTGGATTCTTGTAGTAACACAACCAATTCGTCGTAAGTTGATAAAGGATAATCCTTTAAATACTTCGACAATCGATTGAGAATCCCATCAATGGGGTTCTGGACCGGTCGCTGTGGCATTTCTCCGAATCCTTGTAGTTGTTCTTCAACTAAAGTCACGATAGCACGCCGTAACATCGTTAGCATAGAAGATTCGATCCAATAAAAAAAACGAGTATTAGGAGCATCTTTCTCGAATGATTTCATGGTGAGATACATCGGCAAGCCATCCAAAGGGTCATGCCATAAATCGACAAAGGCAAAGTCGGCGTTTGCTTTCTTCATATGGTGTTGGGCATAGATAAAAGCATCGCTTGGGACGATTTCAATTTTTTCTTTGTCATCAAATTGGAGTAATAAATCATGCATAAATAACGAAATGACATGAGGATCCTTTTCAACGATAGTTATGTGTTTCACCGTTGGTTTTAAACTAGCCATATAAGCAAAATAACCTAACCCTAAACCAAAACAAACAACATGTCCTTCGACTTTATCGATGGCTACTTGCATCGTTTCAATTTCATTTGGAGTAATGCTCATCCAGACAGTGTCGTTTTCTAAGACAGCTAAATAAGAAAAAGGCTTATCAAAATAACCCAGTTGGGGGATTTCAAAAAAATCTGGGTTTTGAATACGAACCTCTTGATAATCAAACACTTGATAAGGATGATAGGATTCTTCGCTTAGTTCCCATTGTTTGGCTTGTTTAGGAAGCGTATGAATGTGTTGATAATAGGGATTGGAGGTGTATGTTGAAGCATCCAACTTTTTTATCCCTTGAAAATACACTTCATCCAAGGAGAACCCATATTTCTGAATTTTCTCTTGGATCAACATGAGAACAGCTTGTTCTTCACTGACATGATGTTTCATCGCTTTCTTGATTACTTTTGCTTTTGAAATCGAATAAGCATCATTTTGAAGAAAGTTTAAAAATGCCTCAGCTGCGAGGATGTTTTCATCTTTTCTTTGGATTAAAGAAAGAACTTTTCTTTGATCGACGTCATTCCATGTGATTTTCATGGATATATCTTATCATTATTTACTTCGATATGCATTAACTCAATGCATAACGTTTAATCATGTCATAACTATCTATTTCACATAAACTTCTAAAGGATTTTCTGATATCCCATTGGCGTTGTTCTAATACTATGCAATGATACAACTCCTGGTAACATCACCTATAAAACCCCAAATCCATCCCTCTACCAAAGCTATAAATTACAATAGTAAAGTACCTCTATACCATACGAATGAGATCAAGCATTCATCGATGACATAGATTTAGATCTACTTCGTGAGATTCAAAGAACTTTCTTTAAGATTGTAAGTTCCATTGGCTGGATGCCAAGAGCTGTTAATTGGGGACCGATTTCTTTGATGTGTGCGGAATTCACATGACTTTTAAAAGCAACAGAATCTGCCCATTCTTCAATCATCACCAACGTGGTGGGGTTTTTGGTGTCTTGAAATAACTCATATCCCATACACCCCGCTTCTTTGATGGTTTCTATTTGGA
>JBAYCP010000093.1:0-4451 GCA_041668665.1 Bacilli bacterium
ACGTGGATTGAATAGGGCCGTCTTCCGCTAAGAGCGCTTCAAACATCCCAAGATATTGATGGATAAGTTCCAATTGATCCTCACTCACTTCACCGAACGAATCTTCGAGGGGACGCAAGGAACCGGTGGATAACGTTTGCTGGTTTGTGGCGATCATGCCAACGAGGCTGGTATCCAGTAAAGCCGCCGTTGACAAGACGGAAAAAGAAGCAACATCTTGAGCTTCTGCAATCACGATCGCCTCATTCTCATTCGGCAAGAAGGTGGAACATCCCGAGAGCGTAAGTCCTAATAAAGCAGCAAGTGTCAGTGTTTTCTTGGAAGAAAAAGCTGTCATTTTCATTAGTATTCTCCTTTCATGAGGGGTCTTTATTGCCCCAATCGTTGTTGATACAAGTCTTCAAGTTGAGTGCGTAGTACCATACTTTCGTCTTGATAGGTGGCGCGTAAGCTTTGAATATCAAGCTGATAGGCTTCTTGAAGTCGATCGAGTTCGGATGCAAGTTTATCGGCATCGGCTCCCCATTCGACTTCAGCCAATTGCCGCTCCATTTGATACGCATTCCAGCGAACATCACGAGCAAGGAAGAATTCCTCTCGCAACGCATAGGCAATGGATCGAATGGATGACACCTGATTTTGAATGCGCTGGACCAATGCTTGATTGCTCATGAGACGATAATTCCCCAAAGGCTGACTGGGATCACTCATCATCGCAAGATTCATCATGCGCAGTTCTTTGGCACGAAGACCCGTTTGTTCGGCTTCCAGTTCCAGCGACGCCTCGTATTGACGAGTACGAATCAAGAAATGTTTGCCGCGGGTGGCGAGTTGCTCTTGCAACGTTGTTTGCACAAGTTGGCTTACGTTTTGTTCCACCGTCAGCCGTGAACTTGTGACATCCACTTCCACCAAGGCTTGGTCGGTATCTTGAGGCCAAAACCCTAAGCGCAGCACTTCATCCACATACAGGGTAAGTGCTTGATCCAATACGAGATGGTCCAGTTGGAGATGAAGTAAGGTTAGTTCACCATCCTCATTCAGCGGATGAACCGCTTGTACGTAATCACGTTCGTTGAGAACAAAGGCGATGCTCGGATTGACATCAATGGTCACATACGCTTCGTAAGGGACCGGATCGTTTTCGGCACATCCCGCCATGCTCCCGAGAAGAAGGATGGACGTGAGCCACACGAGTGGCGAAGAGGGCTTCATCCTTAACAACCTCCTAATTCTTGGTTTCAATAATACAACCAAGTAGCAAGGGGAATTGTTGGTAAAAAAGAGTGAAAGTTCAAACTTTCACTCTTTTATTCTTCGATATCCGTTTCAAACTTCGTGGCCCAGCTTGCTTTTGCGGCATTCCAGTCTTGTTGATAGCGAGTCTGCTCGCTAGCAAGCCACGCTTCATCGCATTGAGCACGTAATTGTTGTTGAATGCTCGGAAGATTCACACTAGCCACTAAGGTATTGCGGGCGTTGCGTTTGTTGGACCGTTCCGCGGCCACAAATTGACCATAGTTGGTGGGCTCGACAGGTTCTTCGCGCCATTGCTCGAGCGCAGAAGTGGATAAATCCTCCCATGCATATTCTTTGCCATATTTTCCATTGAGTTGATTCAGCTTAGCTTCCACACGGTGGCGGTTGCCAACACTCGGATGGTCCACATATTGTTCATATAAGCTTTCGAGATGATCCAAGTCGCTAACCAAGGCCTCGTTACGTAGCGGTTGAGTCACATCTCGTTCGGTGATCATTTGTTGTAACTGTCGGACACTTTCGGTTTTAAGGTCTTCGAAATTCAAGGAAGCATCCAAGGTGAGCAGTTGGTTCACCAAATAATACTTGCCGACGGAGAGATCAGCTTCCGAAGCTGCTGCCTTCAGTTCGGGAGAACCTTGTCCGGTGAGAACGACACCAAACAACGCTTGTTGTTGAAAGGCCTGCTCCGCCGCATGTTGCAGGGATTGACGAAGTTCCACTTCCCATTCGTTGTTCTCATGAACGGCTTCCAAGAGAATCGCATTATCACTAGTCGTGACATCGAGATATCCTGCTTGGGTGGCTTCTTCGATAAACCGAGCCACCGCTTCTTCCAGGGATTCTCCAACGAGATCGACCCCATTCAATACAATGGTTGCGGCTTCGTTGCGAGGAATTTGAACCAATACTTTTTGATTGCCATCAATCATCAGTTCCAAGGAAGGATTGATATCAATGGAGACATAAGCTTCGGTAAGAATAGGGGCAGAAGGCGGGGTGAGCCATACCAACAACCCCAGCGCCACTGCTGCAGCGAGCCCTCCAAGTCCTAAGACACGAGGAATCCAACGCGAATGCGTACGCACGGGCGCTACTTGTTCAGTATGTTGCAACGTCGCTTGAATGGCAGAAAGTTGATTGGGGACATGGTTCCAGGCATCTTGTTGTAATTGACGTTTCCAATTGTTGCGTTTCATCGAGGATTCCTCCTTTCTAAGGGGTTTGTTCAAGTTTCTCGCGCAATTTTGCGAGGGCTTGATGATATTTCCAAGTAATGGTGGGGAGTGGCTGGTCCAGCAGCACTGCAACTTCCCGCCGTTTTAATTCGGCAAAGAGAATAAGACTTACCACTCGAAATTCTTCTTCACTCAGGATCTTCATCGCAAGTTCAATCGTTGGGGATCCTTCATCAATGGTCATTTCTTCGCTGCCAAGCATCTGTTCTTGTACGCTAGCATCCATCAGGACTTCACGTTTGTCTTGTTGCAAGGCATTGAGGGCAAGATTTCGTGCCATCGTGAAGGCCCACGCCTTCACATTAGTGCCAAGTTGATAAAGGTTGGCTTTGGCATACATTTGGACAAAGACATCTTGACTAAGGTCTTCGGCCAGCGCTGGCCGACGAACCAAGGATAAGAGATAGAAATAGATGGGACGCTGGAGGTCATGATAAATGTCTTCCATGGCGCGCGCGTCGCCGTGTTGCATGCGCCGCATCGCGGCATCTAAATTGGCCATTTCCATCCCACCTTTCGGAACTGGCTTTATTGTATCATATTTTGGACCCCTTGCACTTTCGCTTCTCCTAAGGACCCTTCGTTGATATAACAAATGAAACGCTTGTTTTGTTGGTAATACGAAAAAAAGGCACTCACGGGGAGTGCCTAACGATTATTTTCGTAACAAACCAATGGTTTGAAAGAGTTTTCGAAAATTATCAACGGTTTTAGGATCCAGCTTTTTCGCAGCAGCAGCTTGTTGAAACTTACGAGCGATTTCCTTTTTATCATCGGAACGGAGCCGCCGCGTATGATAGACCTTATCGTCGCCTTCCAACATATGTTCAATATAATCCACCGGCAGGAGATAGAGGCGCTTGCCTTCTTTTTGAAATCGTTTGACCCAATCTTTCTCGGCTTTATCACCATCCACGATTACAATGAAGTTGAGGCCGAGTTGTTCAAACACAGGAATCAAGTTTTTTAAATTATCGCCTGCTCCAGGAATAAAATGGATTTGGCGCGAAATCTTGAAATAACGGCTCATCGCTTCCAAGTACACACGATCAAAATCTCCTTCGACTAAAACATGCCGCCATTGGAAGTTTAACAAGAAATCTTGACTTGCCATATAGCCAATGCGCTCACACATCTCATCGAATCCTTGGGGATCAAACGTCATGGGACTGATGGTTGTTCCTTGTTCTCTCAATTCGACGATGTTGATGCTGTCCACTTGATGGGTAATGAGATAAGGGCTATGGGTACTATAAAATACATGGACCCCCCTCGCAGCAAGCGCTTGAATATCATCCAAGAGTTCCCGCTGGGCCATGGGATGCAAAAAGACACCAGGTTCATCAAGAATCAAATAATCATGGGGTCGCACACGCTGACGCAAGAAATAATACGTATAGAACCACCGCCGACCACTGCTAGTGGCATGAAAGGGTACCAAGGTTCCATCGGTTTCTTCCACGAGAATTTGAAGCTGTTGTTGATCGTCAAGCGTTACACGATACCCACGAATCATATCCAATTCAAATTCTGGTTTTTCTTCATTCATCAGCGTTTCAAATTCGTGAGCAATCAGCGTTCGTTGCTCCTCACTCAAGCCTTGAACACCATGACGCATCGCCTCTAAGAAGACGGGAGCTTTCGTTTTTTCGTAACCACTGGTGGCCAATGCATCAAAGATGGCACTGCTCGGATCAAGATAGGTCGGAACGCCTCCCTTAGGAAACAGGGTTAACCCATCGGACGCAACATAGTAACAATTACGATTCAGTAATGTCCGCATTTCTTGATTAAAATCCAAGCGATCCACTAACACATCATCCACGGAACGCAACAGATAATTCAGTTTTTGATACGTGGCTGCCAAGGCTTGGAGTCCTTGATCAATGGCTTCAATCCGCGATGCTAACGCTTGATTCACTTCAGTGACTTTGGATTGTAGTCCTTCCCAAT
>JBAYCP010000094.1:0-4421 GCA_041668665.1 Bacilli bacterium
CCAGCACACTGACGGGACCAAGAATAATAATCACACGCATCCAAAAGAAATAATCAGGACGACCGGCTAGGTAGGTCAATATGGCAGGGGTGAAAACCAAAACAAACAAGGAAACGCCAAAAAACGCAAAGATGATACGTGTATACAACGATTTCATTTTTGAACAACCGCCTTATACCCTACCCCTTTGACCGTAACAATTTTAAATTCGGGACGATGTTCAAATTTCTCGCGCAAACGATTGATATGGACATCAATGGTTCGATCAATGGCATCGCTTTCTCGCCAAATATCGTCCAGCAATGTTCTCCTCGTAAAGATTTGATTCGGATAACTTAATAATTTAAAAAGCAATTGAAACTCTTTTTTTGGTAAATCCAAGATCTCGTCATCCATCCGCACTTGTAACGAACGTTCATCCAATTCCACTTGACCGATCGTTAAAATTCGGCTGCGATTAATCTTTGCGCGTCGCAGCAAGGAAGCTACTCGTAGTGAGACCTCTTGCATATTTAATGGTTTGGTTAAATAATCATCGGTTCCTAAATGAAAACCTTTGACTTCACTTTCAAAATTGATGTCAGCTGTAATCATCAAGACGGGGGTATCCACGGCGTCATGTCGAATGCGTTTTAGAAATTCAAAGCCATCCATTTGTGGCATCATGATATCAAGGATAATTAAATCGATGGCGTGGGCAACCATTTGATCCAATGCCTCACGTCCATTTCCAGCATGAATTATTTCATACCCCTCATGGCTTAGATGAACGTCTAACAGACGCCGAATACTTACGTTATCATCGACAATTAAGATGGTAATCATAGATACCCCTCGCTTTTTTCTATACTATACCACAAAAAAAGATGGCGCCAAACCAGAGCACCATCTTTTTTATTAATTTACGCCGAGCTTAAGGGCAGCCCGGAAGTTAAGATTGCCTTGGGTTTTACCACTATGTGAGGCTTTCTTTGGTTTCATCAACACCGGCTTTTTACTAGCCATGAGCGATTCCACTGCGGACATAATTTGTTTTTCGCCCTTTTTTCCACGCGGAAGAAGAAATCGAATCTTCATGATGAAGGCCTCCTTTCTTGGTTGTAACACCCATAGACTATCAAGTCAATGTTAATTGAATATAAACGAATGGATTATTTTACTGTTGATGAACCATTAAGGATTGGACACGCTTACTAACCATGGAATGCAAGATCTCCGCCAGTTCAGCCGTGGTGTACTTGGAATACTCTCCATAAGGGATAGGTTTTAAAAAATGAACATCCACCCGATACCGCTTTTGATTGATTTTGGGATTCAAAGGTTTCCATGTCCCACAAACAGCCATGGGAACAATGGTGGATTGTGTCGTATAAGCGGCCCGTAACCCACCAGGCTTAAATTCATTAACTCGGCGATCGTCATGCTTGGTTCTTGTGCCTTCGAGAAAGATTAAGAAATGCCGATTGGGTTCAAGAAGAGATTCCTCTATTTGCTTCAACAGCCGAAGGTTTTGCCGTAGATCCGAGCGATCCAACAACATGACTTCAATCATTTTTGCAACTTGACTCACATAAGGATATCCCATGGTTTCGATTTTCGCAACAATGAGTAAAGGCACTGGGAAAATATCTAGAAGCATGGCATCAAAAAAGGATTGATGATTGGGACAAAACACATTGTTTTGACTGAAATCCACTTGGTCAAGACCTTCGATATGAAAATCAACGGAACATGCCCATATCACTTTTCGAATAATACGTCGAGCAAGCTCGTAACGTTTTTCAAATGGAATATGATCTTTGCGCCATGCATACCAAAGAACCTTGGGAAACATCCCAAGTAAATAAAAACCAACTTTCCCGAGTAAACGAATGTATCTAATCATTGAGGGGATCTCCTTCGGTATTCAATCAGGCGAAAATCATCATAATTGACTTCGCGGACAACAGTAAAATCGTCTTCAAATAAAGGAAATTTCTTGTCGCCTTGGTGGATCCCTGGAATGTATGACACCAACAAGGAGTCGGCCCAAGGCAAGGCTTGTTCATAAACACTTAATCCGCCAATCACATAAAGCGGCTGTTCGGATGATTTCCATTGCCTCAAGAATTCTTCTAGAGATGAGATACCATGTAGTCCTGATATTTGAGGCAAGGTCTCTGGGTGACTAGTTACTACATAATTTTCACGCTGAGGCAAAGGTTTGCCGATGGAAGAAAAAGTAGTACGCCCCATCACAACCGTATGTCCGGTTGTTACGCGACGAAAATGTTTCAAATCAGAAGGAATATGCCACGGCAACTGTCCATGGTTTCCCATCATGCGAGCCTCGTCAAAAGCCACGATTAGTACAATCATATTATACACTCACCTTACCTTTGATGGGAGGCCAAGGGTTGTAATCGACCAGTTCGATGTCCTGAACCTGATAGTCCGTGACATGTTGTCGTTTCTGAATCAATTGAATATGGGGTAAAGGGCGAGGTGTCCGTTGCAACTGTTCGTGAATTTGAGGAAGATGGTCCTGATAGAGATGAGCATCCCCTAATGTATGAACAAACTCCCCCACTTCATAGCCAAGTGTTTCAGCGTACAACGTCAATAACAAGGCGTAAGAGGCAATATTGAATGGCACACCAAGAAAGACATCCGCACTGCGTTGATAGAGTTGACAAGATAATGTTTTACCATCGCCACTCACATAGAACTGGAGAAAAGCGTGGCATGGGGGTAAAGCCATTTGAGCAAGTTCAGCAGGATTCCATGCACTTATAATATGCCGACGCGACATAGGGTCTTCCCGAAGACTGCGTTCCACCTCAAGAACTTGATCGACTCCCGAGAAATGACGCCACTGCTTTCCATACACAGGACCAAGATTCCCGAATTGTGCAGCAAATCCTTCGTCTGCTTTAATTTTTGCAATATAATCTTGCATGCTTTCCCCTTGATAAAAAGAGGATCGAACATAGGCTTGATAAGGCCATTCATTCCATATGCGAATGTTTTGCAAAACTAAGGGCCGAATATTAGTCTCCCCTTTTAAAAACCATAAAAGTTCACCAACCACAGCTGGAAAATGAACTTTCTTAGTAGTAAGCAAAGGAAAACCATCACGCAAATCATATCGTGATTGATAACCAAACACGGATAAGGTACCCGTTCCAGTTCGATCGGATTTATGCTGACCATGGGTCAGAATGTGCTGACACAATTCAAGATATTGGTTCATTTGATTCCTTCCATTTCTTGCGAGGGACTTCGACGACTAACATAATCCACTTTTTCGGCAAGTACCGAGCAAAGACCAGCACCCGCTGAAACTAGCCGGCCGGACACACTAATCACATGTCCAAGATGATGGGCCTCGCGGACCGAATAGAGCCCGCCTTTCCATACGGTACAGCGAACAAGATCTGAAGTAAAATAGCCATTCGATTCTTTGTGAAACCGCATTACTTTGAGGAAAAACGTACCTTCCTCATATTGTTCTGGCATTTCAACAACTTCTCCTACCAAAGCGACTTGATTCAACATAATGATTCATCTCCTTTCTGTGCAGGTAATCACACAATACCATTATAAAGGAAGATGAATCGAAAAAAGTCCCAAAGTTTAGATTCTTTTTTTTATTCGTTAATAATTACAAACGCCACTGCATAATCATGCTCGTGGGAAATCGATAATTGCACATTGGGGACGTTAATTGCTGGGACTCCCATCACATCATTAAGAACTTCTATGTCTTTGTATCCAAGGGAGCGACTTCTCGCTGCTTTATAGTAAGCTTCTTTCACGCAAAATCGTCCAGCCAAATATTCAATTTGTCGCACAAGTGTTAGTTCCAAAAACTGTCGGTATTCCGCATCGGTCAAAATCTTTTGTGCATACTCTTCTTTTCGTGGGACAAACCTGCGAATATCAACTAAATCAACACCAATTCCTTTTACCATCATGAGGCTCCTTTCTGAGAAAGCGGATAAACATCAAATCGTACTCTTCGTGCACGTTGGACCGTGTAGTAGGCCTGATGCAAATCCTGCATTGTGAGGCTTTCAAGCGCTTCGATGTCGTCAAACACGTCCACACCATCCAGACGATTGCCCAAATAATCCAAGGCAAGCGAAGAAGGGCGCTCGAGTCCTCTCATATGTAAACCAATCATCTTATTCTTAACCCGATGCAAGTCATCGATAGTCAGCCAACTTGCTAATGGGCTAGAAAACAGTTGATCGATCGACTGAGCATAGAGTCGAGGCTTTAAGACTTCTGCATTCAACAAAAGTGCTCGATAGCCGACTCCATCCACGAGGTCAGACGACCAAGAAGGGGTCATGATTCCCTTTGCGACCATTTTATCATAATATGGTCCACTGCGCGAGAATAACAGGTCAAATAATACCTCATAAACAATAGTCGTA
>JBAYCP010000095.1:0-4417 GCA_041668665.1 Bacilli bacterium
CTGTATTGGCATACGATTCATTGAGGACAAATTCTTGAATGGTTCCGCTGCGATTCAGTGTCACATTGGCATAGGAGGAGCGAATATCGAGTTGCTGAATCGAGGCGCCTGAGTTCAAGTTAATAGTGATGTTGCTAAGCGAAGCATTCACCCGTAAGAGTGAAAGGATGGCTCCCGATTGAATCGTGAGCGTGACATTGCTGCTAGTAATAATGACATCGCCTCGCTGGGAGGAGGTGAGAGTAGTAGTCGCCGTAATCTGACGAGCAAGCGATCCTGTACCTGTTGGGGTTGCAAAGCTTACACGACTCGTTGTGCCTCCTTTGATTTGAAGAAGGCCTCCTACACTATTATTAAGAATATAATTGCCTGTACCAATTCCGACTTGAACCGTACCGCGGCTTCCTGCAACACCGTGCAAGGTTGTACCAAAGGATCCTGCTTGAACTTCAAACTTGTAGATGCGTGCCGTTCCAGCAAAAATCCAAGCTGTTTTACCTTCAAGATACACATAAGCGTTACGACTGGTGGAAGCGATAACAAGTTCGTTTAAAGTGGATGTTGCTAAGGCTTCCGCAATGACTTCGATGCGTGCATTCGCACCATAGACAGTGACCTTACTAATACTAGCTCCACCCAAAACTGCCCCATTATTTTGGAAGATGACATTATCGCCATAGATTTCCACATTGGTAATATCGAGGCTAGAGCCCCATGATGTACTTCCACCAATGTTGACATTATCCTCATAGACCGTTAGCGTCGTAATGGTATAGTTTAAAGTCGCTGTGATTGGAGCGTTAACAATTAGCTGACTCACTAAAGCAGTGTTGGTAAAGGAGAATGTTGGAACATTATAGACGAGAATTGTCACGGAGCCTGAAGTTCCACTGGTGGCGTTGGTTGTACTTAAACCGGTGTGATTCACTTCGAGTCGGGTGAGTACGTTGTAATTGGTGATGGTGCCTGCGCTGTTCCCGTTGACCAATGAAAGCGTGCCGTAATTCGTCACAGTACCGCCACCATTGAGGTTTAAGGTGGAGATGGTGCGGCTTGCATTGTTGGTAATGGTGGCATTTGCTAAGGTTGTTAAGGTAGAGACCGTACCGTTGTTAACCAAGGAGCCTGTTGAGGCAAAGGTTAAGGAAGTGATGGTCGATTGGTTGGTTACTTGACCCGTTCCAGCCACTGTAATATTCGAAGCAGCACTTGCCACAGTAAGCGCAACATTATCAAAGGTATAGACATTGGTGATGGGATAATTAAGAGTATACGACTGTCCCGCTCCATAAAGATTAAGGGTGGTGATATTCCCTTGTAACGGGGTGCCGGTGGTTGCAAAGTTATTGGGGTAGGCAGTGATGGTATTGAGCACTCCATTGGTGGGAGTGGCTCCATTGTACGTCGAAAGTACCGCATTCGTTGCAGCGGCATCGACGCGAGCGTTGGCCGTAACGAGGTTACGGAGATACAATCTTGGATTGTTTTCATAAAGGGTAATGTTGGAGACCGTGATATAACTTGTGGTGGCGTTCACTATTGTCAAAACTCCGTTTGCTTTGACATCGAGATAGAGGTTGGGCGAAGAAGCACGTAGCGATAATTGCACATTTCCTTTGACCTCAATGCGGTCGTTGATGGAACTGCCTGCTAAATTCGTGATGTAGGTCGTCTTGGTACCGTTGGCGGACGAGATACGATTGATGCTTCCCGAATTGTTAATGCGAACATGGTTGAGGGTATTATCGACTTCAATGGAGTTAATTTTTCCGTTGTTGGTAATTGTAATATCGGCAGTGTTGCCACCTACTCGATTATTGACGAGCAAGGAGACTCCACCAATATTGGTATCTACGAGGGTGGTCGCTGCAATGGTAATGTTGCTCTTCACGGTGATGACATAGCCAAAATAACCGTCGCTGCGTAACACTTGGAATCGATCATCCCAAATGAGCGCTTCGGGATCATCCCCTGCAAGATGGTTGTTCAGTTCGAGTTCGGGCTCTCCAATAAGGCTTAAATCTTGAATGCGCACATCATAAATACCACCCGTTTGGGTGCTTGCGATGTCGACTTTCATTTTGCTCGCAAATTCGCCATAGGAAAAGACGCCACGATTGAGATCAAGGGTTCCATTCCCTTGAATGGCAAGTCGAAGGTTGTTGGAGGCGAGCCGTTCAATGGCGTAATTGACAATTTCACTACTAGCCGTATAGAAATTAAAGTCCACATTGCTGGAGGTGTAGCCAGTTTGAGATAGAAAGGCGGAAATTCCACTGGAGTAAACATAATCAATGTTGGTTGCGGAACCATTTTGGAAACCGATTAAACCATTGTTTGCTTGTTTGTTGCGTTCTCCACTTAAGGAAATCTTCCCTGAGATTACGCCAGCATTCAAAAGCGTGCCATCGTTATGACCCACCAGGAATCCGACATGGATGTCGCTAGAAAGTGGGGAGACGGTAGCGGCAGAGGACGTCAAGGTAATGGTAAATTCTTTGGCCGAGCGATAGGTCACTTTATCGACGGTTAAGGCTAAGACGGCTTTCATGATGACGATGACACTCCCGGAACTTGGATAGGTGATGGTACCATCATCTTGAATGTAGGTATGGTTGTTGCTGCTCCACGTAATGAGGGAACCATTAGGTCCGGTGCTTGTAAGCGAAAGGGATGAACCTGAGGTGCTTGCGAGGGTCAAGACATCGCGGTCATTAATGACTTGGCGACTGGGCAAACCAAACACCGATTGGATGGTTCCGCCAATCGTCGTACTAGCACTGGGTGCTCGAGAAACTAGATACATGTTTTCGACTAAGATATTTTGAATAATACCGGTTGAACCCACGTAACCAAATAAACCGACATCATCACTATCACTATTGATAATCATATTCTTAATGATTTTGCCGTTGCCTTCAAAATGCGAGACAAACGGGGCAGCGATGGAACCGATAGGGGAGAAAACTTCATAACCCGAGATTTCATTGGTGAGATAATCGGTGTCAAGGTCACTCATATCGATGAAATCAATGCTGGCATCAATTTCAAAATAATGATCATCGCGGAAGATTCCGGTGGCATTTAATTTGGAAAGGTTATTCAATTGATTGGCGGTGCGAATAATAAAAGGAGTGGTGGAAGAGCCATTGCCTTCTTGAAAGAAGCTTGGCACACCTAAACGTCCGACCATTTCCAACAAGCGTTGTTCTTGGTCGTCAAATAAGGCCGCCGTTTGAGTTACAAACAAGACGGAGAAATAGAAGAGCCCGAGCACGATGAAAAGGGTCAACGATAGCCATGTTTTTTTAGGATGGATAGGGTGTTTCATCTAGACTCCTCCTTTCGCATAATCAACCGAAATGTTTGTTAGATTTGTTGCATATAGATATCGATCAAGGCATTGAAATCCAAGTAGTATAAGTCCTCCACGGCTAGGTTTAAACGTGCCGACAATTGACTCCCTTGTTCTTCGTCATAAACCATTTGAATAACAACTTCCCCCGTTTCGCCAGGATCCAGACGGACATTGTCAGCGATGATGACATCGCCTGTTGCTCCGATTAAGAAGGATTCTGGTTCGGTAGAGACAAAGAAGCGCAATACTTCCCGCATGGGATAGTAAGTAAACCCTTCTCGTTCTTGGACATAACCGTCATAGCACCATCCCGGGTATCCAGGAACACAACTAGTGATATTCTTAAAACTAATATCATAGAAGGCCGAGATCGTTCCAGTATTGGTAATGGTAATTTTAAAGGTGACAAAATCGTTAGGGATTAAGGGATCGGTGATGGAGATGGTGGTTCCAAAACTCTCTTCCCACTCGCCGTCGACTTCTTGGTAGATGCGGGCATCGACCTCTAAGAAGCCTAGAACAATGCCACTACCTAGTTCATAGTGGTTAAAGAAGAGGGCATAGGTTGTGGAAATCATCATCGACAGGGAAAGTAGAAATCCCAATCCCGAGGTGAGCAAGGTGAAGGTGCGTTGCTTCATAAACGACACCTCAATTCATTACGACTTGGTCAAAGCCAATATCGATGTTGGCCGCGAAGCCATACGTAGGAGTTTGTTCGTTGAAGGAATTATCCAAATCTTCAATTTCAAAGTAGAGTAGGATGATGACGGCTTCCCCAGGCAAGAGGGCGAGTTTCGGATTGGTTGGGGTAAGGGTTACGGATGTTTCGAGTTCCCCAAAGACGGTGGCAAAGCCTGCTAAGGTGGTGGTCAACGGCATGGAAGGAAGAACACCAACGTTTCCGATGGCCCGGCTAAATTTCGTGTGGGTCCATAAGGATTCGGTCACGGTTTCATAACCTGGAATGGCTTGGAGAATGTCCAAACCTTGACGATCCAAGGAGATGGTAAGATGGCCGGTCATGCTTCCTTCGTTCCGGAGCAACAAGGTATACAA
>JBAYCP010000096.1:0-4332 GCA_041668665.1 Bacilli bacterium
TATATAATGTTGTTTTACAGGCCCATGGGGCTGCTTTGGCAATAATCCGTCCTGGAGTGCGGTTTTCTCAAGTGCATGTAGCCGCTCGTCAAGTAATTGAGCAGGCAGGGTATGGGGAACATTCCTTTTATCCGACAGGGCACGGAGTAGGAATTGGAATTCATGAGTTATTTTACGTTGCATCAACCAACGATGCGCCACTTCTACCTGGGATGTGCTTTTCCATTGAACCAGGTATTTATTTGCGCGAGTGTTGTGGTGCACGTGTGGAAGACTTAGTTCTTGTCACTGAAAATGGGTATGAACTGTTAAATCGTCTTCCCCGCGATGATATTTATTTGGATTAAAAAACGATCAATCCGATCGTTTTTTTGTATATTGTCCAAAGCATAGAGCGAGAAGGAAGCCAAACAAACAAGCTAAGATTGAAGGAATAATCAAGAAGGAGTCGGAAAAGCCTGGCCACAGGACAACGATGGAAGCCATTAATAATCCTAAAATGACAGCATATGTAGGGGTGCGGAAATGCGTAAGAAAATAATGAATCATCCGAGCTCCAAAGAGCAATCCGACAACAATGCCTAACGCTGCCGGGATTAACACCATAATATTCATTGTAGAAACTGCTTGGATAACAGTTTCATATTGTCCCAATGCCAATAAAACAAACGAGCCACTTATCCCTGGAATAATCATTGCAATTGCAGCAATCGCACAACTCGCTAATAGAATCAAAAAGAGTTCTAAGGTCAAATCCGTTGAAACAGTATGGCTGGTTGAAGGAATCCAAAATGAAATTGCAATTAAGAGGATGAAGCCTATCAAAAACGGAAGTATGCTTGGCAGATAATCCTTGCGTTGAATGTTGGAAATAGTTAGCATCAGTGGAATGCTTCCAAGAATAAGACCAATGAAACCAAAGTAGGTTACTTGGGAATAATTGGCAAAAAGAACTTCATCGAGCAGTTTGCTAAAACCAAAAATACCAAATACGAGTCCTAATCCTAAGGGGATAAGCAAGGGCAAGTTTCGAACGATTGCTTTCCAATGCAAGCTCAAACTTTCGATTAGGATATCGTAAACCCGCAAGATGACTGCAATTGTTCCTCCACTGACTCCAGGGATGGCATTTGCAACGCCAATTGCGATACCTTTCAAGAAGTTGAAGAGAAAAAACACAACCCGTCCGATCGGTTCGCGAGTCGCTTTCCGTTCACTCAAGTTGCGTCACCTCCAAAAATCAATTTGAATCTATGGCTTTAGTGTAACTCCAATGCCAATGGTTCCTGGCCCAGTATGGGCACAAACATTAATGGCAATAGGAGTAACTTTTATAATTGCTTGAGGGAATTCGTTTTTAAACACCTCACGCATAATTCGTGTTGCAGCATCACAATCAAATTCTACTATATGGATTTCATAATCATTGAAGTCATAATTTTTGGAACGATAATCTTTGATGATTTCAGGGATAATTTGTTTTATGGCCCTGGTCGTACCGAATTTTTCTATCGCACCATCAATAAATTTTAAAACAGGTTTAATCCCAAGCATGTTACCAATTGTTGCAGCAGCAGGAGAAATACGTCCGCCCCGCTTTAAATAAGTAAGAGTTTCAGGGATAAAATACACATTTTCAATTGAAACTCTTTTCTTTATGCTTGCAATTACTTCGTCGCGAGCATGACCCTCTTGGACAAGACGTAGGGCATGGTGGACTTGATTCCCCATGTAGGAGCAAGCTCCAAGCGAATCAATGATTGTCACTTTGTCTCCGTAACGTTCCTTGCATCCAACAGTGAACATCTCAAAGATGCTTGTAAGTTTTGAAGAAATGGTAAGATGAATAATTTCATCATAACAATCTTCAAAAATTTTATTAAAAAAAGTCTCCATCTCATAGAGAGTAGGGGTTGATGTCTTTATCATTTTCCCCTCTTTCATGTAGATGGCTAATTGTTGTTGATTAATATCAACGCCATCGTGGTATTCTTGATCATCGACTATAACATTTAATGGGAGAACATAGATCCCTAATTCTTTCGCTTCTTGTTGAGAAATGGCAGCGGTGCTGTCCGTACTTATTGCAATTTTAGGCATAGGAAACCTCCTTTGTTGGTCTCATTATATCATTATGGTTGAATAGAAAGCAATGAATTATCAAAACCGTCCAAAGAGATTGAAAAAATCATGCTTTTTTCACATTATTTGATATAATAGATTTAAGGAGGAGAACCCATGAAAAATATCGCAATTATTGGTGGCGGCGCAGCAGGATTGACTTGTGCAATTCTTCTCGGGAAACGATTAGGATCCTCCGCAAGTATTACTGTGTTCGAACAATCAAATCGAGTGGGACGTAAAGTGTTGGCAACGGGAAATGGGCGAGGAAATTTGTCCAATCACGATGTATCAACGAGCCATTATAATAACCCTGAGTTTGTACAATCAGTGCTTCATGTTTATCCTGCAACGCAAGTTTCATCCTTCTGGCGCTTGTTTGGTCTGGAAGTAATCACAGATGAAGCGGGACGTATGTATCCCTTTTCTCAGTCGTCTCATTCGATTCTTGATGTGTTATTGTTGGGGTTGCATGAAGCATCTGTTCGTGTTCAAACGGACTGTGAAATTCAAGAAATCAAGCCCAACTGTACAGGATATGAACTTTTTTCGTTGAGTGGTAGCGAAGGGGTTTTTCATTGCGTAGTTCTTACAACTGGTAGTATGGCATCTTATCCTGAACGTTCGAGCCCTAAACTTGTATCATCTCTTGAAAATCTTGGCTTTGAATGTACCGATTTATTCCCTGCGCTCGGACCTTTAGGGTCGACTCATCCACAACTTGGCGCTCTCAATGGAACTCGTGTGTCAGCTAGGGCAAGTCTTATAGTCAATGGAAAACAAATTCGCGTGGAAGACGGCGAAGTCTTATTTAAGAAAAATGCGCTCTCTGGAATTGCTGTTTTTCAACTGTCAAATGCTTATGCTCGCGAACAAAAAAGATCAGAAGTGATCTCGGCATGGATTGAGCTTGATTTGTGCCCTAACTTTTCGCTGGAGCAAGTTTATGGTTTGTTAATAGAGAGAAGAAAAGCATTCCCGAATCGCATCCTCTCCCAATTGTTCAGCGGGTGGTTCTTAAGAGTCGTCGGACAAGCGTTAATTCTTGAAGCAAAACTGGAATCCACGAATCAAACGTTATCTTCACTTTCCGAAGAAACACTGTTTTCTTTCGCAAAAGTAATTAAAGCTTGGCGGTTTCCAATCGACCAGGGCACTAGCCAACTTCAAGCTCAAGTGATGGTTGGAGGGCTTCAAGTTCATCATTTTGATCCCGTTTCTTTCGAAGCCAAACATTTGCCTCACTTTTATGCTTGTGGAGAGGCGTTAGATATTGATGGTGATTCGGGAGGGTTTAATCTTCATTTTGCCTTCTCTTCAGGGGCTGCTGTGGCAGATGCTATCTCTTTATCGTTGGATAAGGAGGAAACTTCTTTATGAGAAAAGTTCTTGTACTTTCTTTATTGGCCTTGTCAATCATCAGTAATTCTAGTTGCGCTCCCACGCCAAAAATTTCTGTTGAAATCAATCAAGAAGTCCAATCAACGATCGAAATTGATTATCCTATATTACAAACTATGATGAACAGCGACCAGGAATTTATTCTTTATGTATATGACACTTTTTGCACCTCGTGTTTGGAATTCCGTCCAGTCTTGCTAGAAGTAATTGAAACTCATCATCTAGTAATCTATGCGGTAATCTCAAGTTCTTTAGTAGATTCTTTAACCATCCAGTACACCCCCACCCTATTTACGATTGCAAACGGGGAAGTGGTTTCCAGCATTGATATGTATCATCAACCGAATTCGTTTGCAAGCGCAAGTCAATTCGAACATTACCTAGAATCAGTTGTTGATTGGTCAAGCTGATTATCCTCTTAGCAACTTTATTGATTGCTTGATACGATAAAAAAAGCTTTATGTTATAATAATTAAAAAAGATAGGTGACATCATGGAACAATACATTCTTTCAATTGACCAAGGAACAACCAGTACACGCGCAATTCTTTTTGATCGAAAAGGGACCATTCGCGCCATGACTCAACAAGAGTTTACGCAAATTTTTCCTCATCCCGGATGGGTTGAGCACGACCCCATTGAAATTTGGGCATCGACGATTGATGTAATCGGCGGAGTCATCATCAAACGAGGAATACGAGCAGATCAAATCGCAGCCATTGGAATCACCAATCAGCGGGAGACAACCGTTGTGTGGAATAAGGAAACGGGTGAGCCAATTTATAATGCCATTGTATGGCAATCTCGGCA
>JBAYCP010000097.1:0-4317 GCA_041668665.1 Bacilli bacterium
CGCTGGGAAAGTGAGAGCCAAAAGAATGAATAGAAATCGTCTTTTTTGGCCATGGCTTGCACTATTGCTGATGGGAGCATCTTTAGTCACAATTAGTTTCTTGAATCCTTTATATGCTCCATTTCTATTGCTTGGCTATGTCTTAATTGCAACTTATGTTGTTCGAAATGTTTTGCAGCAAAATGCTCGAGAAATATCCATTCAAGAAGAAATGCATCATGCCCAACTGGAACGTAAAACTACTACAGTAGACAAGGCTGAAAAGTTGTTAAATACGGTCATTCATCATGTCAAATTGGGAATTATCTATTTGAATGATCAAGGGAAAATACTAATGATAAATCCGCAAGCAATGGCTTGGTTACAAGTGCCATCAAGCATTGGTGAAGATTATCAAAAGGTATTTATGCATAATGAATCATTCGTGATTGCATTAAAAGAAGCTTTTTTATTCGAACGTACCATGGTTAAGTTAATGGAATGGGATGGAGAATTCTTTCAAATTACTGCCAATCCTTTGACCGAAGACAATCTTTTCCAAGGCTGTACCATCGTTATCGCTAATGTCACTCTTTTAAAGACCATGGAGCAGACTCAAAAAGATTTAATTGCAGATATCTCTCATGAATTAAAGACTCCACTATCTACACTAATGGGTATTTCAGAAATCTTAAACCGACCAGACGCGATCACTCATTGGCATGAAGTTCAAGAATTTTTACCGATAATGGGTCAAGAGGTCGATCGAATGAACGCCATCATTCATGATTTATTAGATTTATCGTTACTTGGATCACCCGCCTTGAACTTAGCCAAAAGTCAAATCTATTTTGAAAAAACTCTTCGTGAGGTTCTTGATAGTTTGAAAATGATTCAAGCAAAAAAGGATATTCCTATTCATCTTGAAATTCCACTTGGTTTTTCAATGATTGCCGATGAAATGAAAATGAAGCAAGTTCTTGTGAACCTATTGTCGAATGCGCTTCGATATACGGAGAAGGGATCCATTACAATCAAAGCATGGAAAGAAATGAGCATCTCTTGTTTTGCAGTTATTGATACTGGAATTGGTATTTCGGAAGAAGATCAACAACGGATATTCACACGCTTCTATCGTGTTGATAAAGTTCGGTCAAGAGATACGGGGGGTTCAGGAATCGGACTAGCTATTGTGAAGTCTATTGTGGATGCCCACAATGGAACGATTAGTATTGTGTCAAACCTTAACCAGGGGTCCGCTTTTACCGTTTGCATCCCCGATTAATCATCTTTACAATTTCTTTACAAATCATTCATCAAATCGAAACAAATCCCCCTTATGCTGTGGTCGTAACACAACAAAGGGGGATTTTTATGAAAAGAAATACAAAGTCGTTATCAGTTCTAATGACGTTATCGTTGCTTATAGCTGGATGTGCCTCTACTTCATCTTCTAGCTCAACCACATCAGTTAGTTCGTCGACAAGTTCATCGTTTGAATCACATGATATTACAGTGTATACACGAGATGCAACTTCTGGAACTCGCGATGGCCTTCAATCGATTCTCGGTTTTTCTGGGTCGGAAATGGTTGCGACAGCCGTTGAAGTTACGGACAATGGAGATATGATTAATAAGGTGAAGAATGATCCTTATGGCATTGGCTATATTTCCTTATCAACATTAACTGATGCGGAACAGGGAGGTTTCTTACATGGAGTCAATTATGAGGGGATTCAAGCATCCGAAGACCATGTATTGGATAACAGTTATGGGTTAAAACGTCCCTTCAATTATGTTACAAGAGCTTCTGGTGATTTTGACAGTGCAGAAAAAGAGCAATTAGTAGAAGCGTTTATAACCTTTTTTACACTTACCTATGAAGGGAAAAGTTCCATTTCAGCCAAGCATGGAATTTTAGAAATTGATGAAGAGCTTGACCCAACATGGGTAGATGATTACCAATCGCAATATCAATCTCTTTGCCAATTAACGACCATCTCACCCGTAAAATTAGTGGGTTCTACTTCGGTGTCGTCCACTATTCAAAACGCAGCAAATGCATTCAAGAATGTGTGTCCTAGTTTTTCTTTTTCAGCGGATTTAACGGGATCCGGTGATGGTCATAAGCGTGTCCTCGGCGTCAACAAAGACACAACCTATGGTGATATCGGCTTTGCATCAAGAAGTTTCTCAATGACAGAGGATGTATCGTCGGCAAAAGCAAGTGGGACCTATGCCCTTGATGCGATTGTCATTGTAGTAGGCAAGAATGTCACACTTTCCAATCTAACTCAACAACAAGCGAAGGATATTTTTACTGGAGTTGTCACTGCTTGGTATGAATAAGCGACTCCTTGATACTCAGAGAAAGAAAAACTTAAGCCGCGACAAACTTGTGCAAATGGGTTTGCTCGTGGCTTCCTTGCTTTCCATTCTCTTTGTGGGCATGATTGTATTCGAAATGGTGGTGAAGGGAGCGACTCCTTTTTTACCAAGTTATACCGTCTCGGGGCATCCTTATCCTGTATCCGTAGCAACGTTTTTGACGGGATCAAGATGGGTGATGGATCGTATTAATTCCTATTATTTATTTGGGGCAGGATTTTTAATTTTTAATACCATTTACACCGTTATGATTGCAATAACACTATCGTTTCCACTTGCTCTATTTTCTTCGTTATACATTGTAAAAATGGCGAATAAGTGGATGAAGCGATTAATGGAGACAGCAATTGAAATGTTAGCAGCCATTCCTTCCATCATCTATGGAGTTTTTGGCTCAACACAATTAGTTCTTCTTGTTCGAAATCTTGGTGATTGGTTGGGAATATCCACGGCAGGAGGGTTATCAATTCTTGCCACCTCATTGACCCTTGCTGTAATGATTACTCCAACGCTAGCCTCTGTTATGATGGTTGCTATCAAGGCGGTGGATCCTAGCATTGAAAATGCTTCTGTAGCGCTTGGAGCCAGCAAAATACAAACCTTAATCAAAGTTGATATCCCGGCAGCGCGCTCTGGGATTTTTGCTGGAGTAATTTTAGGAGTGGGAAGAGCTCTTGGTGAGGCTACGGCAGTAGCGATGGTGTCAGGAAATGCGAATTTTGGTCCCTCTTTTAATCTATTTTCAATTACTTCAACATTAGCTTCGAAGATGCTAGTTGGGATTAAAGAAGCTTCAGGAGTCACTTATGATATTCGATTTTCGTTAGGGCTTGTTCTCATTATTCTATTATTTTCGACCAATTTAATTTTATCAGTTGTAAAAAAGAAGGTGCGAAAATAAGATGGAGAAAATCAGTGCAAAAAGAAAGCGTAAAATATACGACGGAAGTATAAAGACCATGATCTATTTCGTCAATATTTTTCTTGTTGGATCTATTATTTGGATAGTCGCTTTTGTTTTTCAGCAAGGCTCTCAAGTGCTTTCTTTCGATTTTTTACTAGGAGATTATCAAAGTAGAAGTGGATGGATAAGTGTTGAAGTTCCTTCTAATCGGCCGTTAACTTCGGAGGATTCGTTATGTTCCCAACGCTTTCTAGTATGTTTTGAAGAGCATCTGTATCAAGATGGAAATGTCAGCAACATAAGCGTCGATAGTATCGAGGATACTTCTCCATGGATTGAGGGAAAGAGTAGCTCAGATGGCATTGAAATTACTAGTGAACCCTTTGTTTTTTCGCCAAGCATGACAGTGAAATCAATCAGGTATCGTAATGAAAATGGTCGAACCAAGTATGGGGGGCTCACCTATGGAGATACTGGAGAGGAACTTGTTAATTTACTCGATAATGAAGTATATTCCGATCTTTATGTAGAATATGAGATTCTAGGCGGCGGAATTCGCTCCTCGATTCTTGCGACTTTTTATCTGATATTATTCTCTTTATTGTTCTCATTGCCACTTGGCATAATGACGGCTTTGTTTCTCAATGAGTATGCACCTCAGAACAGTCTTGTGAAATGGATTCAGATGACTATTGATACACTTGCAGGTATTCCATCCATTGTCTTTGGATTTGTTGGAGCAGCAGTGTTTCTAACGCTTTTTTCAGGGCTGACAAACGGTATTCGTGCGTACTCTGTGTTTGCGGGGGCAATGACAATGACAATGATTATATTGCCGATTGTAACGCGTACGACCATCGAGTCGTTGCGGACAATTCCTCAATCCTATCGCGATGCAAGTCTTGCACTTGGGGCAACGCGAACACAAACCACTTTCCGCATCGTATTACCCAATGCCCTTAGTGGGATTATCAATTCTGCAATGCTGAGTATTGCACGAATTGTGGGAGAGTCTGCTGCTTTAATGGGGGTTATGGGGTTAATTA